>JARGOI010000391.1 GCA_029212275.1 Thalassolituus sp. | reverse complement strand
CGGGTCCTTAACAAGATCAACAACAAAGATATAAAGTGTCTACAAGCCACGCCCTATGGGGCTTTCAGGAAAATAACATTTCCGCGTTGCTACTTTTCGACGTGACCCGCTGTGACCACCACGGATGGTGGAAATGCAGGTTTTGCAGGAGCAAAAACCTGCCCCAAAGTAGCGCCTTGAACTGTCATTTTCCTGAAAGCCGCAGCCGCCACTGCATTTTTCAGAGTTGCCCTAGGCTAAGTAATAGCTAAGCACAAATATCAGATTGCATTGCAATTCGTCTGTTGCAAAGACATCAAAGCCCGACCAAGGCCGGGCTTTGATTTTACACGAGATAAGGTGTGCTCTTAAATTACAGAGTACGAGCTATTTCGCGTACATCGAAAACTTCGATCTGATCGCCAGGGCGAACGTCTTGATAGTTCTTCACACCGATACCACAGTCCATGCCGTTACGCACTTCTTGCACATCGTCTTTGTAGCGACGTAGCGACTCGAGTTCACCTTCGTAAACAACCACGTTGTCACGTAGAACACGGATTCTCTTGTTACGATAAATCGTACCTTCGATAACCATGCTACCGGCAATTTGACCAAATTTCGGTGAGTTAAATACTTCACGAACTTCAGCAATACCAGTAATTTCTTCGCGTAGCTCTGGTGCTAGTAAGCCAGCCATTGCTTGTTTAACGTCATCCAATAGATCGTAAATAACGCTGTAGTAACGCATGTCGATACCACTGTTTTCAACGATACGCTTAGCCGCATTATCGGCACGTACGTTAAAACCAAAGACGACCGCACCAGAAGCAACCGCTAACGTAACGTCAGTTTCGGTGATACCACCAACCCCAGACGAGACAACATTCACTTTCACTTCGTCGGTGCCTAACTTCTGCAACGAACCAATCAAGGCTTCTAGCGAGCCACGAACGTCGGCTTTTAATACCACATTCAAAGACGCTGCTTGACCTTGGCCCATACCAGAGAACAAGGCGTCTAATTTAGCCGCTTGTTGACGCTGGTGATGCTGTTCTTTCATACGCGATTCACGGAATTCAGCTACTTCACGAGCTTTCTTCTCGCTTTCGACAACCATAAAGTTGTCACCCGCTTCGGGCGTGCCGTTCAGACCTAAAATTTCGACTGGAATCGATGGACCCGCTTCGGCCGTTTGAGCGCCGTTTTCATCCAACAAGGCACGAGCACGGCCATAGCAGGTACCTGCTAATACGATGTCGCCTTTTTTCAGCATGCCGTTTTGTACCAGCAAGGTAGCCACTGGGCCACGACCTTTATCCAAACGCGACTCGACCACAACCCCCTGACCTGGGCCAGTGAAGTGGGCTTTCAGCTCAAGCAATTCTGCTTGCAGAAGCACTGCTTCCAACAATGCATCAATACCTAAACCGGTGTGAGCAGAGACCGGGATAAATGGCACATCGCCACCCCAATCTTCTGGCAGCACGTCACGTGAAGCCAATTCGCTCTTAACGCGTTCGGTATCAGCACCTTCTTTATCCATTTTGTTGATCGCAACAACAATCGGCACGCCCGCTGCTTTAGCGTGTTGAACCGCTTCTTCAGTTTGTGGCATCACACCGTCATCGGCCGCAACCACAAGGATCACAACGTCGGTGGATTGTGCGCCGCGAGCACGCATCGAGGTAAACGCCGCGTGTCCAGGCGTATCCAAGAAGGAAATCATGCCGCGATCAGTTTCAACGTGGTAAGCACCAATATGCTGGGTAATACCACCCGCTTCACCGTGTACCACACGAGTGCGACGAATGTGATCCAGTAACGATGTTTTACCATGGTCAACGTGACCCATAACGGTAACAACGGGGGCACGAGAGGTTTCTTCACCCGCATACATAACGGACTCTGTCACATCTTGCTCAAGCTGGTTGTCGGCGATTAATTTAGAGACTTTGTGTCCCATCTCTTCGACAACTAACGTTGCTGTGTCTTGATCCAAAGTCTGATTGATGGTGGCCATAATGCCCATTTTCATCAATTCTTTGATCACGTCACCGGCTTTAACCGCCAATTTCTGAGCCAATTCGCCTGCGGTAATCGCTTCTGGCAATTCGATCTCTTTAGTCACTGGCGCCGTAGGCTTAGTGAACGCATGCTCGTTATTTGCGTTGTGGTTAGCTTGTTGACGGCGATTGCCACCTTTCAGCTTTACCTTGGCGCGACGAGGACGACTTTTATCTTGCGAACCCTTGTCTTCAAAGCGGCTATCACGATCGGAGTTACTCTTACGATCAGTGCCTTTGCTTTTCTTGCGCTGCTCTTCTTGACGCTGCGCAGCAGCTTCGGCTTCGGCCAATTTTTGCGCCACATCTTCTGGCGAGTCATTAATGACCGGGGCTTCAGCTTTCGCCTTATGTTTTGACTTCGCTTTTTTCTCTGACGTTGCAATTGCTTGTTCAGCAGTGGCTTCTGGTGCAGATTCAACCGGTTGAGCTGCCACAGCCGGTGTTTCGGCGACCGCAACTGTTTCAACTGTTTCTGCTACTGGCTCAACATTAACCGCTTCAGTAGCGACGGTTTGAGTCGCAACATTGGCTTGTTCTGCAGCCAAACGCTCTTCTTCTAAGCGCGCTTTTTCGACCGCTGGATCCATTTCATCGCGTTTTACGTAAGTACGTTTTTTACGCACTTCAATATTGACGGCTTTTTTACCACCCTGACCGGTTTTAAGTGTGGTGGTCACTTTCCGCTTCAGGGTGATCTTTTTCGGTTCTGCTGACGCTTCGCCGTGGCTTTTTTTCAGAAACTGAAGCAACGATTGCTTCTGTTCGTCCGAGACCTTTTCTACTTCAGAGGTCTGCGGAAGGCCTGCTTCTTTCATTTGGGACAACAGGCGCTCTGTGCTCGTCCCTACCACGTCGGCGAGTTCTTTAACTGTTACATCTGCCATACGTT
>JARGOI010000390.1 GCA_029212275.1 Thalassolituus sp. | reverse complement strand
ATGATGGTGGGAGACGAAACACCCCTAGAGCAAGGATTTGAAAAATCCGAAGGCGGCGAAGCGATTTTAGCCGTGAGCAATTTATCGATTCACCCCGAAGATCCTTTTGCCATGCCGCTCAAGCAAATTAGCTTTGATGTTCGTAAAGGCGAAATATTAGGTATCGCGGGGGTTGCAGGCAATGGTCAAGAAGAGCTTATGTCTGCCCTCAGTGGCGAAGAAATGGCAGCTGATGCTGATATTCAACTGTTGCAACAACCAATAGCGCAACTAACCCCCTCACAACGACGTGCACTCGGCTTTGCATTTGTTCCTGAAGAACGCTTGGGCCGTGGCGCAGTGCCGAATATGAGCTTAAACGACAACGCACTGCTAAGTAGCAGCCATTGCCATTTATTAAACAATGGCTGGATTCGCCGCACTGAAGTCTCCGAATTCACCTCCAGCATCATCAAAGATTACAACGTCAAATGCGCTGGCAATCGAGCACAAGCGAAAAGTCTTTCCGGTGGTAATCTGCAGAAATTCATCATTGGCCGTGAGATAAAACAAAATCCAACATTATTGGTATGTTCGCACCCAACATGGGGAGTTGATATTGGCGCTGCCATTTTAATTCGCAAAGCGCTGATCGCGTTAAGAGATCAAGGCGCCGCTATTTTAGTAATCTCGGAAGATATTGATGAACTGTATGAAATTTGCGATCGCTTAGGCGCCTTATGTGACGGACGCTTAAGTCCCATAAAACCAACCCGCGAAGTCACAATCGGAACGTTAGGACAATGGATGACGGGAACATTCGATGTTACCGAAGAGGTGTGCGCATGATCCGTTTGCAAGCACGTCAGAACGATTCCAACGTGATGAAATACATATCACCATTTATTGCGATTGGTTTAACTTTATTCGCCGGTGGCATTCTTTTTAGCATGCTGGGGCACAATCCTTTTACAGCCCTATATACCTTTTTCATTATGCCCATTAGCGATATTTATGGCTTAACAGAATTGGGTATTAAAGTCGCGCCACTGTTACTTTGCGCAACCGGTTTGGCTTTGTGCTATCGCGCTAAAATTTGGAATATTGGTGCCGAAGGACAATTCATTATGGGCGCTTTGGGCGGCAGTATTGCCGCACTTCAATTTGGTGACGATGCCAGCCGCTGGGCGTTAGTTTGGGTGCTTTTGTGTGGCAGCTTAGCGGGTATGGCATGGTCGGGATTAGCGGCGTGGTTAAAAGTTAAGTTCAATGCGAACGAAATATTAACCACCATCATGCTCAATTATATTGCCTTAAATGCACTCTTGTATGCCGTGCATGGACCGTTAAAAGATCCGCAAGGATTTAACTTTCCTGAATCTGCAAGTTTTGTCGATGCCGTTGTATTGCCAATTTTCTCCGAAGATTATCGCCTTAACATTTCTATAGCTTTTAGTTTGGTGGGCATTGTTCTATTAGGTATTTTATTTGCAAGAAGCTGGATTGGCTATCAAATCACCGTGCTGGGCGAAGACGCAAAAGCGGCTAAATACGCAGGATTTAGCGAATCAAAACTCACTTGGTTTGTATTACTCGCGTGTGGCGCCTTGGCAGGACTTGCTGGCGTCTGCGAAGTCACCGGGCCCATTGGTCAACTTATTCCACAAGTCTCCCCTGGGTACGGCTACGCAGCCATTATTGTGGTGTTTTTAGGACGCATGCAACCGGTAGGAATTTTCCTTGCCAGTATTTTATTAGCGTTAACCTTCATGGGCGGTGAAATGGTGCAGATAGCCATGAGTTTGCCCAAATCGTTAACGGGGCTATTTCAGGGGATGTTGCTATTTTTCATGCTCGCCGCTGATTTATTAATTCGCTATCGCATTGTCTTTACCGCGCGATCAACTTCCGTAGGAAACGCATAATGGATATCGATTTAATTACCAATGTTTTGTACGCCACACTTCGCACCGGCACACCGCTAATTATGATCGCTTTAGGCGAAATGGTGTGTGAAAAATCCGGCGTATTAAATTTAGGACAAGAAGGTATGTTGTTGGTGGGCGCGGTAGTGGGTTTCATTGCCGTCAATATCACAGGTTCGTACAGCTTAGGCGTTGTTTTTGCCATGTTAGGCGGCTGTGCCATGGCGATGCTATTTGGTTGGATGTCGATTACCTTGGCGACCAACCAAATTGCTACTGGCTTAGCCCTCACTATTTTTGGCGGTGGATTAAGTGCCTTTATTGGTGCCTCGTACGTGGGTATTGGTTTAGAGGGTATCCAGCCAATATATATTCCTTGGTTAAGCGACCTTCCAATGATCGGCAAGATCCTTTTTCAACACGATCCTTTGGTGTACTTATCGTTTGTATTATTTCTCATCATTTACTGGGTATTTCGCTCCAGCCGTTTAGGTTTAAACATTCGAGCTGTCGGTGAAAACCCAGAAGCTGCGAACGCTATTGGTATCCCTGTGCAAGCCATTCGTTACGGTGCCGTGCTATTTGGTGGTGCCATGACGGGCATGGCTGGCGCCTATCTATCTTTGGTTTATACCCCTATGTGGACCGAGGGCATGTCCGCCGGACGCGGCTGGATTGCCTTAGCACTTGTGGTATTTGCCAGCTGGAAAGCAGAACGTATTTTATTAGGTGCTTGGCTGTTTGGCTTTGCCAGTATTTTGCACTTGGTATTACAAGGCACTCGGTTTGAGATTCACCCCAACATCATGGCCACCATGCCCTATGTGGCAACGATCTTGGTATTGGTTTGGCTTTCGTCCGACGCCATCAAAACCCGAATGAGTGCGCCGCGCTCAATTGGACAACCTTTTCGACCCCTAAACTAGCAATAACTTTAACCTGTCTTTTGGAGACGATAATGAAGAAAACTACCTTAACTAAATTAGCCACACTCACCGCAACATTCGCCACTGCGGCAGTCATTTCAAACGCGGCCAATGCT
>JARGOI010000389.1 GCA_029212275.1 Thalassolituus sp. | reverse complement strand
CGATAGGTCACATTGGTCGAACCATCGGTATCTTTCGGTGGCGTGGTGCCAGCAGCATTACCTGCAGCACCATCAAGTACAGCACCAAGTGTAGTATTTGCTGTCCAATCTGCGTCGGCTGCCATTGTCGCTGCTGCTGTTGCTAAAAAGTTTGGCAGCTGTATTTGACCTTGGTAATAGCGACTAAAGCTGTCCGTTGAACCTGGAATAAAGGTTGCTGGAGAGGCCCCTGTTGTGACATTGAGAGCACCGTTTACTGTCTGATCCACCACCGCACCATTAATAATGTTGACTGGGCGCGCAGCTGGACGATCCGCAATGGCATTCAAACTGCCTGCTTGGCTCAATGCAGTAGAGGCAATGGTAGAGTATATTGCTGAGGCATAGGCAGCAGATAACTTAGCGGCTGCAACTTGCTCTGCATCCGCTGGATTACCTCCTCCTCCCTGAACAACTCCCTGAGCAATTAAAGTAGTAGCACCTGGATTGGCATTCTCGATCAATGCTTCCGCTGATGCCAAAGCTAAGTTATCAGCAAGAAACAGCGATGGAGCCGCGTAAGATTTAAGACTGTCCAAACTGCCATCCGTGGTAAACGCGTAACTCAACACAATGTTGTCCTGAGTAATCGCTCCGCTGGTTGCTAATGCTAAAAATCCACCAGCAAGTTTCTCCCAACCCTGAACAGCCGTCCGAGCCGGTGCAAGTGCTGCTGAAGGCAAGCCTAAATCGCCGCTGAGTAGTTCGTATTCAGCAGAGCCTGATACAGCTTTACCCGAAGCTGATTTGATCCCATTGGTCAAAGCAACCAAGTATTTAGTTTTTGGATCGAGCGGTTTTAACGGCGTGATGGCGATGGTCGGGGTTGCGCCATCGTCCAACTCAACATAGCGCGCGGTATAATCCGCCGCTGTGATTTGATCGGCTCCCACTGCAAAGGGGTTGGTAGGGCTTGCTGCAATAATTGAACTCAAGTCTAAGGCATCAATTGACGCATTATCTTCTTTGCTTTTCAGCTCAATCAAAAATACCGTTTGTCCTGCAACAACAGTGTCCGCATCCAAGGCTCCGTTAAAGGGGAGATAAAACGTAGCGGTGGTCGAAAACCCAGCAAGATCGTTGATTGCTGTGGTCACTGGTGGCGAACTGTCGGTAACCGACGCTGTACCATCACTCGTTGCCGCCGCTGAAAATACAAAATCGGTATTAATAGGTAATTTCGCGTTGGCTGGTGAAAAAATAGGCGTGACGGTCGAAGGTTGGGACCCTGGACTGCCTGCGTTGACTGAGGTTAGATCAACGTCATTATCACCACCGGTTTTACAACCACTGGCCATCAATGCTGCCGATGCTATCGAAATACTGAGTAGTGTTCTTATGAGCATAAGGTTTCCTGCCATATTTGTTATTTATTATCTGTTCATTTTTTGAGCTATCTTTTTGCCTGACTTATCCTAGCTATCTTACTTTAACTGAAACAACTCGACTGACTTGCCTTAACTGACTTACCTAGTCAAAAATCTGGCTAGCCCAATCAATGAAAGTTTGTTCTCTTTTAAACTCTCATTCTAAAAATTTGATGAAACCTGAATTACTGCACAGGCTTATTTAAATGTAGACCATATTCGGCGAATCAACCAAGATTTGTAACGTGAAATTTTTACTATTTGCGCTAAACTGTTTGACCTATTTCAAATACTTAGACATAACCAGCCAAATATTCGGGAGATTTACATGAGTGACCAAGATTCAATTGTTATTTTGTCTGGAGTAAGAACTCCAATGGGCGGCTTCCAAGGCAGCCTGAGCACAGTCAGCGCTCCTGATTTAGGTGCGATTGTTATCGCTGAAGCTGTAAAACGCGCCAATATTGATCCATCTCTCGTTCAAGAGGTCATTATGGGCAACGTTTTATCTGCCGGTTTAAAACAAGGCCCTGCACGTCAAGCCATGCGCAAAGCCGGACTTCCAGATGCCACCGGTGCTACGACAGTGAATAAATTGTGTGGTTCCGGTATGAAAGCGACAATGATGGCTCACGATGCAATTAAAGCCGGATCTTTTGATTTTGCGGTGTCTGGTGGGATGGAATCCATGTCTCAAGCACCCTATTTATTGACTGGTGCACGCACGGGTTACCGCATGGGTCATGGCGATCAAGCCAAAGACCATATGTTTTTGGACGGCCTCGAAGACGCTGAAACTGGTAAGTTGATGGGTGCATTTGCCCAAGAAATGTCCGATAGCAAAGGTTATACCCGCGAACAAATGGACGATTACGCTATTCGTTCTTTGGCGCGTGCTAAAGATGCGATCGAAAAAGGCTTAAATACCGCCGAGATTATTCCTGTAACCGTCACTACCCGTCGTGGGGAAACGGTGGTCGAAAACGATGAACAACCATTCAATGCCAATATCGAAAAAATTCCTACGTTACGTCCTGCATTTAAAAAAGACGGCACTATCACAGCAGCCAATGCATCCTCCATCTCTGACGGTGCATCTGCGCTAGTCTTGGCAAGTGCTTCTGCTGCCAAAGCAAAAGGCTTAAAACCGATTGCTCGTATTGTCGCGCACAGCACGCAATCGCAGCATCCGTCTGAGTTTACTGTTGCTCCATGCGGTGCGATCGAAACTGTTTTGGCCAAAGCGGGCTGGAATAAAGACGATGTGGATCTGTTTGAAATCAACGAAGCTTTCGCGATGGTCGCGATGATGCCCATTGATCAATTACAATTAGACGCTGAAAAAGTGAACATTTACGGTGGTGCCTGTGCACAAGGTCACCCTGTCGGCTCAACAGGCTCACGCTTGATTGTGACCTTGATGAACGCACTTAAAAATACCGGTGGCACTAAAGGTGTTGCCGCTTTGTGTATTGGTGGTGGCGAAGCCACAGCGATTGCTATCGAGCTGATCTAATCGAATTGATGCAATGTTAGAAAA
>JARGOI010000014.1:14306-17916 GCA_029212275.1 Thalassolituus sp. | reverse complement strand
CCGAAGGCCTCGACGACATCATCAAATTTATTATTACCGAAGGCATGTTAACGCAAAAAGAATTACCGCCTGCGGAAGCCGTGGTTTAATTACGTAATTTAAAGACATAGAGACAACAAAATTTATTAGGAGAACACCATGAAAAAACTCATCCTCACCACCGCTGCCGTACTACTTCCCGCGTCGGCCATGGCGCATACCGGCCATGCCAGCGTTAGCTTTATGGATGGTTTCGCGCATCCCTTCTTTGGTTTAGATCACTTACTGGCGATGGTCGCTGTGGGCTTGTGGTCTGCTAAGCAAACCGGCGCAGCACGCTGGGCCATGCCAGTTACATTTGTTGCCATGATGGGCCTAGGTGCGACGCTCGGTGCTACTTTAATTTCTGGCGAAGGCTTTGCATTGTCTCTCACCGAAATGATGATCGCCGCGTCTCTGGTTGCGTTTGGTGCCGTGATCGCCTTCAACATCAAACTCACCCACGTAATGGCAGGTGTCGCTTTTGCAGCGGTTTTCGCCCTATTCCACGGCATCGCTCATGGCAGCGAAATGACTGCAGGCAGCAGCGCGTTGGTATACGGCGCCGGCTTCACGCTAGCAACAGCCATACTACACGGAGCTGGCTACGCCCTCGCCGCATTTGGTCATAGCAAAGCCGCCGACATCAGCCGTCGCGTGAGCGGCGCCATGATCGCCATCACCGGATTAGTGATGGGCCTCGCTTAAAACTGGCAGCGCCGGCAAAACAAAAGCGTTCCCACCTGGGAGCGCTGGCGTCCCGCCGGCATGCAAAACCAACACTTGCGAAAACGCCCCTCTGGGAGCGCTGGCGTCCCGCCGGCATAGGTTTTCAAGAACACGCAAGTCTTATGGATAAAAAGCCCACTTTTAAAATTATTGCCAAGCTTTTATGCAGGCGAGACGCCTGCGCTCCCAGATGCGTCATACTCGACAACGTAGCAAGGGTTTTCAAAAATACGTACGCTCTAGGGATAAAAGCCAACTCTTCAAATCATTGCCACGTCTTAATGCAGGCGAGACGCCTGCGCTCCCAGCAAACCCATCATCATTTAAAACCATGCTCGCTTACGCATCGACTTTAACCCCTCAATCGTGAAAAGCTATCCTTTCGGCATGCAACCTCAACACTTGCAACAACACCCCTCTGGGAGCGCTGGCGTCCCGCCGGCATGGGTTTTAAAGTACACGCACGTCCTATGGATAAAAAGCCCCCTCTTTCGATCATTGCAAAGCTTTTATGCAGGCGAGACGCCTGCGCTCCCAGATGATTACGCCGTCATAAGTTTTCAAAAACACACTACTAAGGTTAAACGCCAACTCTTCCAATCATTGCCAAGCCTTTCTGCAGGCGAGCCGCCTGCGCTCCCAGCATACCGTCATCATTTAAAACCATGCTCGCTTACGCATCGACTTTAACCCCTCTATCCTGAAAAGCTATCCTTTCGGCATACAACCTCAACACTTGCGAAAACGCCACTCTGGGAGCGCTGGCGTCTCGCCGGCATGCAACCCAACACTTGCAACAACGCCCCATGAATAAAAAGCCCACTTTTAAAATTATTGCCAAACCTTTATGCAGGCGAGACGCCTGCGCTCCCAGATAATTACGCCGGCTTAGGTTTTCAACAAAACGCAAACTCTTGGATTTAAAAGCCAACTCTTCAAATCATTGCCAACCCTTTATGCAGGCGAGACGCCTGCGCTCCCAGATGCTTTATACCGAGACGCCTGCGCTCCAAGATGCTTTATACCGAGACGCCTACGCTCCCAGATACTTCATTCTCGAAACGCCTGCGCTCACTGCCCCTTCAACGATTACGCAAAATAGTTAAGTGACTTATTGAACTTGAAACAAAGTTATTAATCATACTTTGCCTCAGTACAACGTTGTTTCTAAACCTGCAACGTCTCTATTTCCACTCGCATCTTGCCGTCATCACCAGTTCGAGATGGTGTATTTTTTTGAGAAGATTTACTTTTGAATACCGTCCAAAAACCAACCTTCCGTTTTGTATTAATTTTAGCCATGACCATGGCTTTATTGCCGCTGGCCGTAGATGTTTATTTGCCGGCGTTTCCAGATATTGCCAAAGACTTGAACGTCTCGGTACACGAAATTGCGCTCAGTATTTCTTTTTATATTTTCGCGCTAGCCTGCGGGCAATTGGTCGCGGGGCCGTTGTCAGATCGTTTTGGCCGCCAGCGTGTGATGCTCACCGGCTTGGCGATATTTGCAGTATCGAGTCTGTTAGTTGCGCAATCCAGTTCGCTCACAGAGTTATTGATATTCAGAGCCTGCCAAGCGTTTGGTGGTGGCTGGGCAGCGGTGTGTGTGCCTGCCATGGTGCGTGATCGATTATCCGGCAATGAAGCGGCACGATTATTTAGCCTTATTGGCTTAATCATGATTTCAGCACCAGCCATTGCTCCCTCATTGGGCAGTGCTTTGTTACACTTTTTTGGCTGGACCAGCATCTTTATTGTGTTAAGTATTTACTCGGTTATCGTCTTAATTTTGCTAAAACTGGTGATATTCAACGTACCGCATAAGCAACCCCCGTTCGATCCGTCCATCAATGTCTGGTCGCGCTACAAAGCCGTGTTACAAACACGTCCGGCGATGCGTTTTATGCTGCTTCAGGGCATGGTATTTTCGGTGATGATGATTTTTATCAGCCATGCCTCGTTTATTTATCAAGGGCATTTTGGTGTCAGTGCGAACGAATTTTCACTGTTGTTCGGTGCCAATATTGTCCTCATGATGGTGATCAATTTAATCAACAGAGCCTTACTTAAACACTACCCACCCGAACGTCTTTTACGCTACAGCTTATCCTTGCAGGGCGTGGGCATTTTATTATTAATTGTGGTCAGTGTGTTCTCTAATAATTTATGGTTATTCCTCGCCGCGATGATGATTACCGTCGGCTCGATGGGCGCAATATCGCCGAATATTCAGGCAGTCTACATGGAATACTTTACCAAACACGGTGGCACCGCCGCAGCGCTGTTGGGTGCTACACAATTTTCGATGGCTGGGCTTCTCTCTGCCGCCACGGCGCTTTTGCCAGAAAGCCTAATATCAATCGTTTTTGCGCAAGCCGCGTGTAGCGCAATTTGTTTATTGCTCATTTTCACCCATCACGAGAAGCCTAAACCACAGCGCACGCAAACAGCACCTCACACGGCACCTCACACAGCACCAACGTTGCCGAACACTGAAATCCATTAACCCACATGCTAGACTTGCCGCTGCATCCAAAAAGCGGCACTCTTGTATTTCATTTCGAAAGCAATGTAAGTCGCTATAATCATTCATCAACTGATGCAAGGATGCCATCATGACTCAATCTCCTATTTGGCTCGCCCCACTACAATCAACCTTTGGTTTTAATGCACTGCGCGAAGGCCAACAACCTGTCGTTGAAGCCTTATTAGCAGGCCGTTCGGCAGCGGCTATTTTTCCGACTGGATCGGGCAAATCGTTGTGTTATCAACTACCCGCTTTATTAATGCCGAATCTAACCTTAGTGGTGTCGCCGTTATTAGCCTTAATGCAAGACCAAGTCAGTTTTCTGCGCAGCAAAGG
>JARGOI010000014.1:4511-14206 GCA_029212275.1 Thalassolituus sp. | reverse complement strand
CGATTTATGGACGGCACCACACCTTGTATCGTCGCCACCATCGCTTTTGGAATGGGCATCGACAAAAGCAATATTCGCCAAATACTGCACTACGACTTACCCAAATCGATTGAAAACTACAGCCAAGAAATCGGCCGTGCTGGACGTGATGGCCAGCCCTCAGACTGCGTTTTATTGGCCGACCTCAGCGGTTTGACTGTGTTAGAAAACTACACCTACGGCGACACACCAACACTTGCCGCCATTACCCGATTGCTCAACATTATCAGCACAGATACGGTCGCAGGTGCGAATGGACCAGGCATTAAGGGACAAGGCCGCTGGGAAACCATGATGCTCCCCCTGTCGAATCAAACCGACATACGCCCGCTGCCGCTCAAAACCCTACTCGTGCATTTAGAAATAGCAGGAAACATAACGCCACTGTTTAGTTACTACGCTGAATACCGCTATAAAATTGACAGCGAAAGCGCCCTGCTCGCGCACTTTCAAGGTGACAAAAATACCGAACGCCAAGCCTTTTTACAAACCGTATTTTCATGCAGCAAAAAAGGCCGCACCTGGTACACCCTAGACGTGCCAGCACTCGAACAAAGCGCAGGCCCAGACGCCCGTTTGCGCGCCGTAAAAGCACTCGAATATTGCTTCGAGAATAATTGGCTAACACTAGAAATTAAACAAATGACCGAAGTGTACCAAGTGAATACTTGGCCAATAGAACAACAAACTGCGATGGCGCAACGTCTGTACGATACGTTTATTGCACACCAACACAGCGACATTAAACGACTGCATAACATGGTGGAATTATTCCAGTCGCAACAATGTTTAAGTCGGCAACTGGCGGCGTATTTTAACGACCACAACATGACGCAAGATTGTGGCCATTGCTCGGTATGCATGGGCAAATGGCAACAGTGGCCTACGCCTAAGCAACATCATCAAGCATTAAATAAAGCAGACGTTGCAGCCAGTTTAAAGGCCTTCGAAAATGCCTATCAAAAAATGTTTAACATACCCGCAGAACCCGAAACCAAAACACGATTTTTATGCGGCATGACCAGCCCGTGGCTAACAAAATTGAAAGCGAAAAAAATAGCGAATTACGGGAGTTTAGAGCACGTGCCGTATGAAAGAGTGTTGGGGATGACTTATTAGTTGCCTGTTCGGCGGTTTAACTATAAGGAAGTGCTACTTCACGATATAAAATATCAAACTCATTACCATGTAGATATTTCAAGAAACCCAGTTCACACAAATGAAATAGATATTTTCTAATTGCAATAGTCGGTTTAGGTAATAACTCGTATTCCTTTAAAGACAAACCAAGGAATTTTTCTTTAGGTCTTTTCAAAGGTAACGCCTCGCCATCATTCAAGGACTCGGAAATATTGACTAAATCAAGAACTATTACTCCTTGATCTTTTAAATAACGATAACATTCACTCACAGTTAATTTAGTTGAATATGAATTCCAAAAAAACTCGGGGCCCCAAAATTTTAATTTCGACTGATTTTTGTATATTTCATCAAAAAAATCGTTTTCCGACTCTTTAAATTTATTTAGTAATAAACTGTAAATTTTCCACTGCCAGACATAGCTAGCACATTTAAAAGCATAATCATGGTCTAACTCCGAGCTTATAATAGATGAGAAATATCCTTCACTATTTTTTAATTTTTTTTCTAAATCTAAGTCACGATACTTAGAATAAGCATTCTGTTTTTCTCGTAGAAGTGGAATACCATGCTCTCTAAACGCTCTAAACCTATCGATAAATAAACTGTTTTTCTTGTACCACTGCTCTTTTTTGTTATGGGTTACTATCTTTCTATTTTCATTCTCACATCTTTTACGCTTACGCTCTTGCTGGCTATCCCAGATAGCTGAGCGTAGTTCTTTATTTTCAGATGAAAAATGAATCCATTGCCTATTCGCCAGCTTTGAAACAAACTCATAGAATTCACTTTCACCCTTATCAAGATATGCGTGATATCCATCCATATGGATCTCAATGCAGTTCTGATCAAGCTTCTTAAAAAAGCCTTTCTTATCATCATCCACTTTATTGGTATTATGAATTTCTATATGTAGAATCGGGGATCCCAAAAAAGTAACATCCGGAATTCTAGATTTCTCATCAACCATGATCGAGTTTTCCATGATAGCTTGATCAGATGAAATAAACTTTGCTGAATATTGAAAGAGTTTTTGATATAGATAACTTTGATCATTGGGATCGAATATTGTCTGAGTATAATCAGGAACAAAAACGCGCTTTCTATCATGTAACACCTGCTTCGCATACAAGTGAACTAAGCTTTCCCCTGAACATTCAGAGTCACGATCATGGCGAAAATAACAGGCGACCTTTCTGGTCGCCTGATTCCTGTTAGCTGCAATTAAGTTATGTCCGCAGTCGGGACAAACTCCATCAGAATAACCTTCCTCAACTTCATCAATGCGTACAATTCGCTGAGTATTTTTATCTTTAGCTATAACAAATTTCTTCATTCGTGATGCGAGATTATTGTAAGAATGTTGGATTTATCTAGCCTTAAACCACATGAGCAAAAAGTATAACCAGATATCGCTAATTCTAAAGTATCAATTAATTTACGGTCATTGCACGAGGGACAACCAACAAACGCCAGCTGATGACATGAACCACAGAAGTCACAAATAACTTCTCGACGCTTGGCTTCAGAAATAATTGTCTCACAAGGAGCTTGGCAAGCACCGCAGTTGTACTGAGTAAACATACCCAACCTCCCCGGATTGCAAAAATTACAAAACTATTAACTTTAGATTAAAAGTCCGAATTCACATGAATAGAAGCATGCGAAGGCACACTCCACGTTAAATTGTATTTTTTCTTTTCCAATACTGAGGGAACACAAAACTCAGGATCGTTAAGTTCAATGCATACTGGTAGTTCAAGGTTGCGTAACATTGAAATATTTTGATTAGGCTCACCCGGCTCTCCCCAGAAGGCGACTAATCTCCCATCGTCGCAACGATACTTTAATAGCAAGGCTTCCGAATCAGGATAATAGCAATCAATAAGTAGTTCTTTTAGTATTAAGAGTGTATCCATACCTGCGACCTCCAATCTAACGAATTTAAATTAATACCGCGATAGAACCAAGTAGACCGGATATCGCCGATACCGCAGAAATCCCTAGCGCTAGCTGAGATAACTTTTCAGCGCGACGAGATGACTCAACGGCATGTTGAAACGACTGATACTGAATGTAGTTAAAAAGCGCTTGAGGGTTTAATTTCCAGGCGAGCACCAGCGTGTCAGATATCACCACTTCTTTCTGAGCCGCACTAAGAATAAATAAGTCTCCTCTTGCAAACATAAACTCTTGGCGAGATAGACCAGTAGCACGGCATGCGTCGCCGATGGAAAATTCCTTTTCCTCCATCGCATATTCGATAAGACGTATGTAAGGATGTTTTTCGATAGTCTTAGTAGGTTTCATACCAAACATTTAGTCATCCCTTAGCAAAGCCACACAATCATCACCGAAATGTCACCGATATTCTTACAACTAAACATAGCGCCCCGAAAAATCATCCATTGAATTTGATACCGTAAACGTCACGTCATCCCCCAATGCTTCAAAGTGAGCATAGCCACATTTGATTTTGGCGTTTTCTTCCGGGCGGCGTTCTACCGAAAAGAGCGTGCTTTTGGTTTCGACAACGAAATAGAGTTTATCCTTACCATCCTGTTCAATCAGTACCGCCCAGTCAGGGTTATAACCACCGAGCGGCGTATCAATTTTGAACCAGCCAGGGAGTTTCGCGTAAAGCTTGATATCCTCGTTTCGCTCGAAGGCCGTAGCGAATTCAAGTTCAATATCAGAATCATATACCACATGGTCAAAGACAGCCTTTTCGGCTTTCACCATGTTGTCTTTCAGATAACCGAATAGCTCATTCTTTTCGAACAGCTCCTGTCCGTAGTATTGGTCGTCACCAATTTTCTGGTACTTAATACCATCGACAATAAACAGGCGCATCTGGCTTTTAATGATATTCCCCACTTGTTCAATAAACTTCTGCGGGTTGTTTTTAAATGATTCCAGTCGACCACTTTTGTTGATAATGGCAACAATGGTGCGTCGGGTCAGATTCGTCTCGTTCTGTAGATAAGTAATCAGATCCGGCAAATCAAAGGCGCGGGATTCGTAGACACTCGTTGTTTCCTGAACCTGTTGTGTATGCACGCCACCCCGATCAATTTCAGTCTTCGCTTTGCGGTATGTGAAGCGAGCCTTGCCCACCTGAAGGTTGATTTTAATATCTTCGGCGCACTTTTCGATCAGCGCATTGGTATCAAAGTCCACGCGGAAGGTAGTTTTGTATTTAATACGATCCCACAGAGCCTGAAACTCGGGGCTCAGATACACCGCTTTGTTTATAGAAACCTTGGCTTTGTCGTCTCGATTTTTGATATTCAGGTTGCCGGATACTTTCTTCAATACCGATACAACCTGGGCGGCATGAGGTTGGAAGTCCTCAGGTAAAGTGAGCGTACCATTCTTAAGGGATACCTTGAGGCTATCCTGAACTTTACCCTTGCTGTCAATATGGCCTTCGCTCTGCAAATGTTCCCACAGTTGTTTGGATGCCTCGGTGCCCAAGTATTCGTGATGGTGATCGTCAACCGGCACCACGATATTGGCAAACAGATGCTTCTCGACCACACCAAATTTGATGCCTTCTTCGTTTTCGATTTCCTTCTGCAATTCTTCTGCAAACTGCTCATAGGATTCATTAGCCATCACTGTGAGGGTATTCACAGCAAAGCCATGTACCCGTTCGCCATCTTGGTTAACGCAGATGCGCAAGCCCCGGCCAATTTCCTGGCGTTTTTTTATCACTGAGCTGGTTTCATTCAAGGTGCATATCTGAAATACGTTGGGGTTATCCCAGCCTTCTTTTAAGGCCGAATGAGAAAAGATAAACTTCAGCTTGGAATCAAAGCTCAGTAGTTTCTCTTTATCTTTCATAATCAGGTTGTAGGCACTTTCATCGGCGGCTGTTTTGCCCGATGAATCTTTCACCATCTCGTTACCAGAGCTATCTTTCTTTTTGTCGACCGAAAAATAGCCGTTATGCACGCCTTGCGCCGCCGTATCCAGGTCGGCACCTTCAAATAGCTGACTGTACTTGGGTTTGCGAATGGCGCGATCGTATTCCTCTTCAAACACCAGAGCGAACTTACCCTTTTGCGGATCGCCGTCCTCGTCGTAGGCGCGATAGTTAGCGACCTTGTCGATAAAAAACAAACTCAGCACCTTAATGCCCTGTGGGCGCAGCCGCACTTCTTTATCGAGATGCTCTTCAATGGTTTTACGAATCTGCAGGCGTTTAAATTCATCCGGGTCAGTTTCACCCAGTGCTTGGCCCAGTTTCAAAAACTCAGGTTTACTGGTAAAGCTGATGTATTCACTGCCTTCGGTACAATCAATGTCTTCGATAATGTAGCCGTCGTAGATGTCACGGCCACCGCTGTATTTGGCATCCAATAAATCCGCACCACTGATTACCGTAACCGTCTTTCGCTTAATACTGCCGCTCTTCTGGCGGGCGTCGATCTCTACTTTTGCGCTGATCGGACTTTTTTTATTATTAACACTGAGCAGCTTGATATAGGCCTTATTGTGTCCGTCTTTAACATCAATGCCTGCCACCTCAATCTGCTTAACCAGTTTTTGCTCATAAGCGTCGACTGAATCCAGCTTGTAGAGCATATGATGCTTTTCCACATGCGTCGCCGAATAACGCAGCGTGCACATGGGGTTAAGCGAGGCGATGGCCTCTTTACTTTTATCGGTGGTGTCAACGCTCTGGGGTTCATCGACAATCACAATCGGGCTGGTTTGCCTTAGATAGGTAATCAAAGGAAAGCCTTCAGGCCCCTTTTCCGTGTCTGTTCTATTCATAACATTATCGTCTTTATTGAAAGCACTGATTGTTGTTATTAGAACAGTGATATTTGAACTCTCTGCAAACGACCTTAGAGTACTCGGATTCTGTTTTGCCTTCTGTCCCGTTTCGTATACATAGGCATCAAATGGGGTGTTTTCATATAGCTCCTCGAAGTGGTTTGCTGTAATTTCAAGAGACTTCTGAACCCCTTCTTTAATCGCTACAGACGGGACTACAATAATAAATTTCGTGAAACCATAGAGACGGTTCATCTCAAAAATTGTACGTAGGTAAACGTAGGTTTTACCAGTCCCCGTTTCCATCTCCACTGTCAAGTGAATGCCATCTTTTGAATCAAAGGACTCTGAAGGTGCCAGGCCATTTTTCAGCTGTATTCTGCGGATATTGGCATGGATATCTTCATCAAGGAGTAACAGACGGTTACCGACCCCCTTTGTTTCTTCTTGAGTCCCAAAGAATAATGTCCCTTCATCCCAGTTTTTCAATGGGGCCACGGTAAAGTTAGTCTGGCAAATTTCCTGGCCCGCAAATACCCCTGTGACTGACTCAATCGCATCACGCTGGTAATCCAAATTGGCATCAAACTGAATCTTCATGCTCATCTTACAGGCTCCTTACGTCTTCAATACCCGCCTGTTTAAGAATCTGTACCGCGTTAGTTTTCACCACGTCGTCGGCAAAACCGGCGTCTTTGAAGACCACCCGCATAATTTCAGGATTCAGTTCGTCTTTGAGCTTGGCGATACCTTCTACTACATCGAGGGTAATATCATCAGACAAGCAGATCATCAGTGCGCCCATACCGATATCAAACACTTTATGGTCAGCCACGTTATGCTCAGCAATCGGCAAGGTCAGATCTAGTCCGTACTTAAGCAATACTTCGTAAAGCACGTCTTCTTCTTTACGGCCGTGCTTGATATTGGATATCTGATCTTCCAGATCCTGCTCCGTCAGATCAAAGTCTAGTTCCCAGGGTTTGATGTTAGTCGAGTCGAGTTTGAAAACTTTAAAACCCAGGTCGCCTTGGTAATTTGGATTTTCTTCTTTGATTTTGGTTGCAGCACGGCGGATACGTTCTTTACTTATCTCAGAAATAGTTTGATAGCCCGCTTTAAGCGCTTCTGACTTTTCTTCTAGTATTTCGGGTAGTTGCACTAAAATAAATCTGCGCCCCCCATTGTCTTCTTTATTTAGTCGCATCAAAGCATGGGCTGTGGTCGCTGAACCAGCAAAGAAGTCGAGCACAATATCTGAGTCAGACAGGATAAAAGATAAATATTTCTCGATTAATGTTACTGGTTTGGGGTTTGTAAATACTTTTGTCGTCTCTGAAAATAGCTCCCTGACATCATAAGCCCCAAGTCTTCCGTCAAGCACCTCGACACTTGAGAGCTTCTCTAAATAATCTTTTGCATAGACTTTCAACTCTATAATCTTGTTGTGGTCACTTCCAAATAGAATTTTTCCCTCTTCAAGTAGCTTGTTCATTGTGGACTCAGGAAACCTGTATCCCATTAATGGTTCTTTACAGGGCAACTTAGTCTCTGGATGAAGAACATCATATCGATAACCTTCTTTACCAGGGTTGTGAACGCTCTGACTTCCCGTATAAACACCACCTTTATCAATATATTTATACCGATCCAAAGCTCCTAATTGAGATTTATTATCACGGAACCATTCTGAATATTTTTCCTGAAGCACATTGCTGTCTTTATACTTCTCGTTCAATTCATTGCCGATCTCAATCAAAATATCCTTTACATCTGATAAATTTGATTTCCATACTGGTTCAAGAGCGGTTTTTGATTTGGCATAAACCAAAATATACTCATGCTCAGTTGCAATATTTGAGGGATTATTATCTGTAACGTTTCTCCAAATAATGCTTCCGACAATATTTTCTTCGCCAAACACCTCATCACATATTTTCTGGAGATTAGTCTGCTCATTCCCATCAATACTTATAAAGATAACACCATCATCTTGCAGTAAATTACGTGCAAGCTTCAGCCGTGGATACATCATATTTAACCAGTCGGTATGATAGCGCCCACTGGTTTCCGGATTACTAGACAGATTTCGGCCCTCGCCATCCACTTGACCAGTAATCTCTTTGTAGTTTTTGATATTGTCTTTAAAGTTATCTTTATAAACAAAGTCCTTGCCGGTGTTATAGGGCGGGTCGATATAGATCATTTTGACTTTTTTGTGATAGCTCTTTTGCAGCAGCTTGAGTACTTCGAGGTTGTCGCCTTCGATAAAAAGATTCTGTGTGATATCCCAATCGACCGATTCGTCTTTCCAGGGGCGTAAGGTGCCGGTACTAGGGGTTTGTGCCAGCATGCGAGCTTTGCTTTTGCCATTCCAGGTGAAGCTGTAGCGCTCTTCACGACCATCAATATAGTTACCCAGCACTTCTTTCAGTGCGTCGAAGTCGACTTTGCCTTCGGTAAAGGCTTCTGGAAACAATTCTTTGAGTTTGCTGATGTTGTCAGCGACGATATCCATGCTTTTACTGTCCGAGCTTTTCGCGTCTATTTGGGAAATAACGTTTTTCACTGTGTTTCCTCGTATTCTTTTTTGCTTCTGCTTCTATTTCGCTATCAGCGTCTGCTTATCAATTCAGTTATAGGGTTTCAGCGATCTGCTTGAGCCGCTGCTCCTGCTGTTTAATCTGGGTATTCAACATAACCTGCTGGCTGAACTCGGCCTGCTTGATCTGGGCACGTAGTTTTTTTATCGCTAACTCAATTCGGCGGTAATGCTGCAGTTGTTCACGCTGTTGCTCCGCCTCATGTTCGCAGACCAGCCGATATCGCCCGGTAATTTCAGCGCATTGTCGGGCCTGCACCCGGTTGATCAAAGCCTGATAGAAGTGCCAAAAACTGCCAAATGGTAATTTAGATAAAATCAGGCTATTTATAAAATCTCGATCAATATTTGATTCGCTGTTTTTATCTTTATTGTTACTTTTAGCTTCATTTATATTCTCACATGCTTGTCCGAGCTTTATCCAAGGCGAGCATTCAAGTTCGTCAATCACCCATTTTTCTTTATCAGCCTGATTTATGCGTTTATCCGCTAGGGCGATGAGTATTTCTTCCTCATCTGTTTCTATCGTAAATAGAATTACTAGCGGGTATGGAATAGCACGATTAATAAAGTGTGCTATTCGCTTAACAGCTCTCTTACTAAATTCTGAGCTGGAAAGCTCAATATGCAGTATTGCAATTTCTGGGTATTCACGCTCACTGTCTTTATAGGGTGCTATGTTGATCGTGCTGGGCTTCAGAGTGTATAGCCAACGTATTTTAAGCACGTCATTTTTTAATGCTTTCTTATCTGTCGCATCCAAAATAGCTTTTTCACCATCCACTGCATCTAAAAACATTTTTTTAAAAATTGGTTTATTTAGCTCACAGATTTTTGGTACTGCTAGCAGATAAAGGAAGTCATCAAAATTATTTAATTGGCTGATTTTATCACTCTGAGTCATACGTTCGCACCTGCCCTATCCACCAGCATTAGATACGAAACTACAATGAAATCTTCAATACCTTGACTGTTGGTCGCAGTGAGCACCGTACCGCCTTTGGCAAACAAGCTTTCAACGCCTTTTTCTTCGCTTTTACCGGCAATGCTATCAACCGCAACTGCTAGAAGATGTTGGTAATAGGTCATATCTCGGCCATGACGTGTGCGACGTTTAGCTTCTTCTACT
>JARGOI010000014.1:0-4501 GCA_029212275.1 Thalassolituus sp. | reverse complement strand
TGCTTCATCATCCAACCCTTTATGGATAAAGGCCTGTCGTTTAAGCAGGTCGAGTATTTTTTTACTTTGGGTGTAGTTAAGCTCGACGACTGCGTTACTGTTATCAATATCTTCTGCGACGAAGACCATAAAGTAAGGTGCTAGCGGGTAGTTTTCATCGACTTGAACGGCTTCTTTACCACTACGGATGTTTTTTAAACAAAAAACAACACCGGGTTTGAAATTGTCACGGGTCAACTCCGCATCGATGCTCACGGCTGAATACAGGCCAAAAGGTGCCTTTTCGAGCATGGCTAGATTAACTTTATTGCCCATATAACCCGATAGATCCATTCGGAAGTCATTGAGCGTGAGATCTGTAATAGAAACCCCGCCACTCATGTCTTCTAAATCCACTACAGCATCTTTTAATTGTTGAAGCTGTTTGCGTCGGTACTCTAGGTCGTTCATGTCTTTGGCGTTGGCGTCATCTGTGCCTGATTCGATCAGGTTCTCCTCACCGGTCGCTGAAATATCTAATAACACCATACGCCCAGATACTCTTGCCTCTAGGTTGATGTATTCATCCAACTCCATATTGGGCCAAAAGTTGATTAACTGTATTTGGGTATTTTTACTGCCCAAGCGGTCAATACGGCCAAAACGCTGGATGATGCGCACAGGGTTCCAGTGTATGTCATAGTTGATTAATGAATCACAGTCTTGCAGGTTCTGGCCTTCGCTGATGCAGTCGGTCGCAATCAGTAAATCCAATTCGATGGTGGCAGTAGGATCAACCTTGTGACGTTCTTTAGATATCGGCGAGAAGGCTGTCAGTATGTTGTTCAGATCTGAACCCAACCCTGTGATGGTAGTTTTATTGGTGCCACCGCCCGTTACCAATGCACTATGTATACCCAGTTCAGTATTTGCCCACTGCGACAAGTTTGCATATAGGTATTGCGCAGTATCAGCAAAAGCCGTGAAGACGATCACTTTCTTGTTACCGGGATTTAGCGGAGTTTTTATTTTCTCTGAGATCGCTTGCTTCAGTAATTTGAGCTTTGCATCTCTGGTAGCGATAACATTTTTTGCTGTGTCTGCGACATCGGCAAGGAATATTTGATCAGCTTCTAATTCCTGTCGAAAGCGAATTAGATCCATATCCTGAAGCAAAACTTTGGTTTTTTTACCAATCATGAAGGGTTCTAGCTCGGTCGATTCGAGTTCGAAGTCGTGAATTTCTTCAATACTCAGTGCGTCTAACTCTTCGGATTCATGCGCATCTAGCTTTGCTAACAGGTGATCGACCTGATTTGCTAGTTTTGTAACGGTGAGCGTAAAAGAGTGAATGGAGCTTTCCATTCGCTTTAATAAGTTGATTCGCATTAAGTGAATCAAACTTTCTTCTCGGTCTACTTGTTTAAATACGCCTTTACCACCACCAACGGCTTGGTCGTAGCGTCGTGCATACTCCGCTTTTTTAGCTTCACGGACAAATTTGAGTGGTGAATAACCCGCGAGCGACAAGCGCCGTATTGTTTTATTTACTTCTTTAAGTGGTGGAAACTCGCCCGATAAATCTATATCAGCATATATATTCTTGGGGGCAAGCCGCGTAGGAAAGCGCCCGATGTCGGCAGTGCCGTAGTATTTTTCAATGTGTTTACGGGAGCGCGCAATGGTGGCGATATCTAGGAGCTTGAAGTAATCAAAGTTCATGATATCCAACAATGATGCTGTTGTTCTGCTTTCTACTGGTTCTTGTACCCATTGATTGAATCGCTTCTGTGCCAGTCTTAGGGTTGAATCAATGTTAGGAATACCTAGATCGCTGAATGCACCGTCACGGCCTTCTGTAATAAACGCGACTTGGTTCTTCAAATCGTTTAAACGGTTATTCACCGGGGTCGCTGATAGCATAAGCACTTTGGTTTTAACGCCTGATCGAATAATGTCGTTCATTAATCGTTCGTATCGGCTTTTACCTTCTGCTTTGCTTGGTGTATTACGAAAATTATGCGATTCGTCGATAACGACTAGGTCGTAATTACTCCAGTTTAGAGTTTCTAGATTTATTTCCCCAGAATAGCCCTTGAAACGAGACAGATCCGTGTGGTTAAGCACGTCGTAGTTAAATCGGTCTGCTGCCAGTAAGTTACGTTTATCGTTAACGGCATACATCGTCCAGTTATCACGTAACTTTTTTGGGCACAGTACTAACACGCGATCATTTCGAAGTTCGTAGTATTTAATAACGGCTAAGGCCTCGAAGGTTTTACCCAAACCCACGCTATCGGCAATAATGCAGCCGTTATGTTTTTCTAGCTTATCTATCGCGCCAAGTACCCCGTCTTTTTGAAACTTGTATAACTTATTCCAAACTAGAGTGTCTTTGAAGCCGGTTTTGCTACGAATTATTTTCTCTTCATCAATCTCCCCTAGGAAGTCTCTGAAGATATGAAAGAGTGTTAGGAAGTAGATGAAGTTTGCAGGTTGATCTGCTGCTATGTAGTCGAGCTTTGCAATCAATTCATTTTTGATATCTCGCGCTGCCTTTGAATCGTTCCAGACACCGTCAAACCAGGTCAGTAACTGTTTGGTGCTATCAGGGTCGGTTAACCCCATATTCATATGAAGTGCGTCCGAACGCACCTCTCCCAAGCCAGAAGGTGAAAGCGTGGCACTGCCGTGAACAGCAAAGCTTTGTTCTTTCGATTCTAGATGAATAATATTCTGGCTAGGTTGGCTAGCGATACTTGCTTTGACTTCGGCCTTTGTAGACAACCAATGTGAAAACTCTGCCGCTACTCGTTTTTGTTGAAGTTGATTTAATAACCTCACTTCAGCATCGGAGCCAATGAGTGTTTGCAGCGATGGCATATCCCAACTGGTAAGAAAAAGCCTTGCAGACTCAAGCTGCTTGAGTTCTTGTTTAAGTATTGAGAAACCATACAAAGTGAATAAGCTGGACAACACAGACAAACGAGAGCCATCAAATGATCGTTTTTTGAGCTCGTTTCCTACATGACCGTTAGTTTTGTTGTCCAGTAACATCACATTCTCAATGGTTTAACTTACTTGATATCTCGTTATCCGCTAAGCAATAGGTTTGCTCAAAATACCTCGAATTGTGAGGCATGACGGCTGCAAAGGCCAGATGCTATAATCAATGCGCCTTTAGGGAGTTAGCTTATGATTCGTCACACAGATAAAGCCAAACGCAAAATATCCCGCAATCGTATTATTCGCTCAGTTGCCAGCTCAAGTGCCATCGATACCGGCGAAAGTGTTGATGCGATTGAGAAGCGCCTTAAAACCGGTGTTCGTAAATATCCTAAGCTGAATCTGGCTGACTGAATCTAGCAATTAGCCCTATCCAATCTTTAGTTATCGCTGAAATAATCTGTATCAATGTCTTTTATGTAATAGGTTTCTTTTACAGTCACACCTAGATTATGCCGAATCATTAGCTCTGCTAACTGAGTACCGTCGATGAGCACCACTCTCTTTTCGATCATATTAACGTAATCAATGGCATCACGGCTAAAACGACTAGTGGTGATGAATACGCCCTTTCGTGCTCGCTTCATTTCAAGTGCGCCCACAAAGGCCTGAATATCGGGGCGACCTACGGCGTTTTCGGTATAGCGTTTTGCTTGTAGGTAGATGGTGTCTAGGCCTAGAGGGTCTTCGTTAATGATGCCGTCGATACCGCCGTCGTTGGTGTATTGGGTCGCTTGGCCTGCCTGTTCGCTCCAGCCGCCATAACCCATAGCGAGCATAAGTTCGACGACGAGTTTTTCGAAGAATTCGGGCGTTTGCCGTTTTATTTGTTCGAGCAAATCGTCGGCGAGGCTTGTTTGTAGCTCTTGGTGTGCTTGCTCTAGGCGTTCGGTGGGGTCTGATAGCGCATCAGTATCATCTTTCACGCTAGTGAGTAGGGTATCTGAACTCTTAGACTTGCTCGTATGAAACTCAACAAATTCTGGAGAAATAGTTTTTAAGTATTTCACATCTATTCGATCACTTCTTTGCTGCAAAGCAACCAGCCCAAGCGGAGTGATTTGAATAAGTCCTCGCTCAGGCTGAGTTAGGAGCTTAGCTTTCTTAAGGTAGGTTCTTGCCCAACCACAGCGATTACGGATTTTCGTTTGCTTGCCAGATGGTAATCGTTCGGCTTTCTCCTCTGGCGTTACATCGAAGTGTTCGCACACGGCCTCGTAAGCATCGTTAAACGAGCTTACCTGTCCATTGCTGATGCTATTAAGAAGCGGGCGCATGCATGCTTGGAAATCTGGTGTCGCCATTCCGTATCCTCTTGGTTATGCCCAGAGTATACCCAGCGAGGCGGTTGAATGCATGTGTCATGAATGTACGCAATATTCGAGTCTGTCGCGCACCAGCTGCGCTCTTACAATAAAGTAGTATTTTAAATTATTAAGGTTGGTGTGAATGGTTAAGACTGACGTTAAGCGGCTGCTTGGCCTTTTTTTGTTAATTCGACTATGGCTTTTGCAAC
>JARGOI010000013.1:2764-17955 GCA_029212275.1 Thalassolituus sp. | reverse complement strand
AACTCACTCGCAACCGTCCCAGCTTGATGCCGACCAAGAATGTGACTTTGACTCCCGGTTCTAAATTGGCGGAGGTTTGTGGTAACGCTGGTTTTAAGCGCTTAGGTCTTCGGGTAAACAGTTTGCACCACCAAGCAGTTAAAGATGCGGGCAAAGGGCTAAAAGTGGTGGGTCGTGATCGCGATGACATTGTTCAGGCCATTGAGAGTACCGAAACCATGCCTATTATCGGTGTGCAGTGGCATCCCGAATATCTATTTTATTTGCCCAGTCAGTTGGCCATTTTTCGTTGGTTGTTATCGCGTGCGAGAAAAAATATTGATGACAATCACGTGAGCAGCAATGCCTCATGATACTTTCTTATTTGGCATTATTTGGGTCCTCCTTTTTAGCCGCTACTATCTTGCCGTTTTATTCAGAAGTACTTTTGTACGCATTGTTGCGTCAAGGGGGCGATCCTGTTTGGTTGGTGACGATAGCGACGATAGGCAACACCTTAGGGGCGGTCGTGAACTGGGGCCTTGGCTGGTATTTGCTTAAGTTTAAACACAAGCGCTGGTTTTATTTTTCGGATAAACAGATTGATAAAGCACAGTCGTGGTATCAACGTTATGGGCAATGGTCACTGCTGTTTGCTTGGCTGCCTATTGGTGGTGACGCGTTGACCTTAATTGCTGGCATTATGAAGGTGCGTTTTGGCTGGTTTATTTTGCTGGTCGGTATTGGTAAAGCCCTACGCTATATTGTGGTTGCTTATCTTACGGTGTGGACGGCTTAACGCCTTTCATTTTATTTAAAATAATATCTGGGGGCAGCCATGCGTAATAATTTGCGTTATCTAGTCTTGATAGTATCTTCTGCGTTGGTCATATCTTGCACGGGTGTTCCGAAAGGCATTGAGCCTGTGGGTAAATTTGATACTGAAAAATACCTTGGTACTTGGTACGAAATTGCGCGACTAGATCATTCTTTCGAACGCGGCTTATCGCAAGTAATGGCCACGTATAGCCTTCGTGATGATGGTGGTCTGCGGGTATTGAATAAAGGTTACAACAGCGAAGAGAACGCTTGGGATAGTGCAGAAGGAAAAGCCTATTTTGTCGATGATGAAACCATTGGCCATTTGAAAGTTTCGTTTTTTGGTCCGTTTTACGGGTCTTACATTGTCTTTGAGCTGGATCATGAGAATTATCAATACGCGTTTATTACCAGCTATAACCGCAATTATTTGTGGTTTTTATCGCGTACGCCGACGGTTGATCCACAGCTATTAAAACATTTTTTACAGGTGATCGAAGAGAAGGGATTTGATCCTCAGGCCTTAATTTTTGTTGATCAATCCATACTGGAAAATAATTCAATTCAAAATTAGAAACAAAAAAGGGATGATAAAAAATCAGCCCTTTTTATTTTTTCTCGATATAAAAACTGTTATCTAAATCTTTTTCATCTTTAATCCAGCTTTTTTATCATTAGGCCATTCGCGTTATCGCTGTAATCAATCGCTAAATCGATAACGTGAACTCCGCCAATTTCCAGTGCTTCTGAGAGAAGCTGTTTGTAATCGGTCATGGTGGTGGCTCGATGTCCATGAGCACCATAGCTGTTCGCGTACATAATGAAATTGGGGTTATTAAATTGCAGGCCGAAATCTTCCATGCCGAGATTCGACTGTTTCCAGCGAATCATTTGGTAGGAGGCATCGTTTAAAATAACCACCACTAAATCTAGATTTAAGCGCACCGCAGTTTCTAATTCTTGCGAATTCATCATAAAACCACCATCACCGACCACAGCAACCACTTGGCGGTCTGGATGGACGATTTTGGCACCAATCGCTGATGGCATACCAGCACCCATGGTCGCTAAAGCGTTATCCAATAGCAGCGTATTTTCGTGGTAAGTATCGTAATGTCGAGCAAACCAAATTTTGTACATGCCGTTATCTAACGCCACAATGCCTTTATCGTTAACGCATTCGCGAGTGGTTTTAACTAATACTTGCGGCGTAATGGTTGTCGCTTTTTCGATGCTATTATTAAAATCTTCAATTAATTTTTGCTTCGCTGGCAAATGGTACTCGCTGTCCCATTTAGGCACGCCTTCTTTTTCTAACGCTACTTTGATTTGCCAAATGGCGTTGGCAATATCCCCGACCACTTCGCATTGCGGATAATAAATGTCATTCACCGATGCCGAGTCAAAATTGACATGCACAACAGGTCTTTCCCCCGTCATGATAAAGGGCGGTTTTTCTACCACGTCGTGGCCAATATTGATCACCAGATCAGCCTGTTCGATAGTTTCGTGCACATAATCGTCGCTACTGAGTGCGGCAGTTCCCGCGTATTGTGGCAACGCATCGGAAATAACGCCTTTCCCCATTTGTGTTGGCACAAAAGGAATATTGAAAGTTTGTACAAAATCCGTCAGCACTTGTGAAGTACGTTTACGGTTGGCACCGGCACCAATAATGATGATGGGATGCTTAGATTTTTTCAGTAAATCGACTACATGGCTGATAGATTTTTCTTCGGCCACTGGACGGCGGGTAAACGAAATAGGCAAGGGTTTGTAGGTAATTTTTTCAGCAGCAATATCTTCAGGAATTTCGATATGCGTAGCACCGGGACGTTCTTCGGTGGCCAAGCGAAATGCTTCACGCACGGTGGCAGAAACCATCGAACCTTCGACCAACTGCTTAGAATATTTGGTAATTGGGGTCATCATATCGACCACATCAATGATCTGAAATGCCCCTTGTTTGCTGTGGCGAATGGGCTTCTGACCAGTAATCATGATCAGTGGCATTGCGCCTAATTGCGCGTATGCAGCGCCAGTGACTAAGTTTGTAGCCCCAGGGCCTAAGGTCGATAATACAACACCAGGCATGCCTGTTAAACGGCCAATGGTGGCGGCAATAAATGCAGCGGACTGTTCGTGACGGGTAATGATAAACTTAATACTGGATTCTTTCAGTGCTTCTAAAACATCCAAGTTTTCTTCGCCAGGAACACCCAGCATGTACTCTACGCCTTCTGCTTCTAGGCTTTTAATTAACGCTGTTGCCGTATTCATTAGGTATCCTTTTCTTGAGAAAACAAAAAATAAGTAAGTGCTAACTAGACAGGGTTTTTCGCTTCGGGTTCATTCTATGGCTGTCTCAGGGAATATAGGCCCCTTAGAATAAAGACCTCTGGGAACAAAGGCCCCAGAGAACAAAGGCCTCTGGTAATAAAGATATTAGGCATCCTCTGCTTGAGGTGATTGCTGTTTGGCTTTCAATCGACTGTGCATCCAAGACAATCCTAACAAAGATAAACCCAACCCCATAAATGCCGCTACGCGCCATAAGCCTTGCAGTCCTGAGGTGTCGATTAAAAAGATCTTAGCAATTACCAATCCTAATAAAATCATGCCCACTTTATAGAGCATGGCATGTTGTCTTTGCGTGGCAAACACAATGGCGATAATGGCGTAAATTAATCCGACCACAGAGTAGGTATATAGCTCACCCTCGCTTATTGGATAATGTAATAGCATGGGGAAATCTAATGACGTTTTTGATGCCTGCCAAATATGTCGAATTTCCAATAAGGTAAATAAACCGAAGGCGAAACCAGCCACTTTTAGCGCAAGATTGCGATAATTAAGAGACGGTAAAAAATGAATGAGTAATGCCAATATTACCGGCAAACCGTAGGCCGGTAATAAAATATTAAATATCGCAGTACTGCCGATGGCTTGCTCAGACCACCAAGGATTAAAGAATAGCACTGAGGTTGCGTAACTGAGCGAAGACATGACTAACAGTATTTTCGCAAACAATGTGTATAGCCAAGTGAGCGACTCACTGACCTTGGCGCGCTGTACGTAAGTGATGGCTAAACCACCCCATAGAAGCGTATTGAGCGTCGCTTCGGTCAGGCTGTATTCATGCACCCATAGATCACCATCGTAGAGCCAGTAGCGCATTTCGGCCCCTAAAAACAGTACCAATAAATGCAAGGTAGCGGCCTCTAACCAGAGACGAATATTATCTTTTTCATCCGCTAAACGGCTGGCCATAAAGGCAAGCAGGGTGGCTCCGCCGTAAGTCCATAGCGACCAATGTTGATCGCTCGCATACTCTTGCAGCCAAGGGTTCAAGGTTAGGCAGGTGATTACGATGGCCAGTACGATTTTTAATAAGGTGTGCAACGCAGGGAGCTGATAACGACGTGCCAGCCAGGTTAGGCTTACGAGTTGAAATGCCAGTGCCAGCGTCAGTGACGCCTCTCTCAGCAGCATGGTGGTGGCCAAGGAATAACACACATGCATCGCCATTAGTGGCCACACCGTTGCTGGGTTGTTCGCGGTTGCAGACTTGGCATCTTGCTTTCGTAGCATAAACCAAGCTAATACGGCGTAAGCTGCCCCAAGAATAAAAGTGCCGGAAGCCCAACTGAAAGACGGCTGCTGGCCATGAACCAATAACCATACCAGTGCTAACCAGACGATTGGCGATAATAACGTTAACGAGGGCCAGCGATGCTGGAAAATACGGTCACTGCTGTCTCGCAGGCCGTCTTTTAACCCGTCTCGCAGCCCATCTTTTAACCCTTCTCCTAGCCCATCTCTCAACCATTGCCAAGCACCCAAAAATCCACTCAGCGCTGCTGCGGCGAACGCCATTTTTATAAAATCGGCGTGCAAATTTGTTGGCAGTGTTGGAATGATGTTGTCCGCGGTGTCGTTAATATTTACCGCATCTTGAGAGATCGCAAACAACAGCCAGCCAATGGCACTGGCACATACCGCTGACCATGGAAGAAAGGATAAAAAGCTGCGACTTTGTGGAATTAATGTAGCCACCGGCAAAATCAACAACGACGACCAAAAGAGTGGCTGCAACGCTGGTTGTGCAGCGAGCGCCCAGATCCAACAAGCTAAGGTCAGCAAAACAGCCTGTTTTAAACGGGTTTGGGGAATTTGAATATGAACCATCACCCGATTTGCCAAAACAGACTCTGACAAAACTGACCAAGCGATGATCAAGCCGCCGAGATACCATATGTTTGTGCTTTCGATGGGCAAGGAGAGTGCCATCAGAACCCACCATAACAGCGCACCAACGACCGTCACTATCCACAACCATTCACGGTAGACGTATCTCATCAATAACAGCGAGGCGAGGGTAATAATAAAACTGTATCCCAGCACGCCGGGTACATTGCCACTGTTACTGCCAATCAACAACGGCACAAAATAGGCGCCACTGAGCCCTAAAATAGCCAGAATTGGTCCATGAATTAACGCTAATGCCATGGTGGCTAAGGCAACGATGGCCAACCCGGCAAAACCCACCATGGGACTTAAAATGTGGAAGTGATGAATCCCTGCCAGTAACGCAGCAAACAGCGTGATACTGCCACCGCCAGCCATGGCGGCAAATACGGGGTCGGTGCCCATATTGCGACGGCGCATGTACTCAGCGCCCGCGTGCAAACCTAAACCACTAAGTAACGCGAGTGCGAACTGTTGAGTAGGGCCGAGTAATCCAGCGGTGATGGAATAGCTGACCATAAAAATACCGGCCAATGCGACACTGATGCCGCCAATCCACACCATCCAGTGTTCTTTAAAGGCATCGACGATGGGGGAAGAATCCACCAGTGCTTTGGTCGAGAGCTGTGCCGCTAGTTCTGGATCTGACTCTGACTCAGGGATTGGAGGCTGCGAGGTTGTCGCTACAGGAGACGCTTCTGCCGCTTTTGTACTGACTGGTTCTGTAGCGGACGACTCTGTCTCGATATGTTCGGCAATGATATTTTCTGCACGGCTATCTTCTGACGCTTGTCCTTGCAGCATCCGCAGGCGGATGACTTCATTACGTAATTGCGCCACCACATCAGTGAGCTTTTCGATGCGTTGTTCGTGCGCTTTACCACGACGGCGAGCAGTCCAGCCCATGGCGGCACCGGCGACGACAAAACCAAAAAAGGCTATGCAGGCGAGACCAAATAAAAACATTCCCAAGTGATGACTTCCTTATCGTATTAAGTAGATACAGCGGCTAATTCTGATTATTTTTGACTTTTTATTTCTGCTAACCATGGCTTAAGCGCATCCAAAACGTGCTGTACTAAAATAGGTTGCGCGCTAGCATTGGGGTGGATGCCATCGGCTTGCATCATCCCTTCGACCGTGGCGATTTTATCTAGGAAAAATGGGATAAGGAACGTATTTTTCTGTTCGGCAATATTGGGATAAATCGCACGAAAACGCTCGGTATACGCAGGCCCATAATTGGGTGGAATTTGCATTCCTGCCAACAGCACTTGCGCGCCAGAATCAATGGCCATCTGGGTCATCGCATTAAGGTTGTTTTCGACTAAATTCAGCGGCGTGCCGCGTAAAGCGTCGTTACCGCCTAAGGCAATCATAACCATGTCGGGATGAAATTCCTTTAACAACTTAGGCAGACGATTGCGCCCCCCAGACGTGGTATCACCACTAATGGCTGCAGTAATCACATCGATTTGCGGAACCTCTTGCTGTAATGACTGCTCCAACATCTTCGGCCATTGTTGCTCAAGTGGTACGCCGTATCCGGCACTGATACTGTCGCCGATAATGAGCAGGCGAGCAGTGGATTGTTCGGCACTGGCTGGTTGAATAGTCAACGCCAAGGTTGTGAATCCCAACAGTGCGATAAGTAACGAAAAAGTGTATCTCACAGAGTGTAAACCTCATTTTAAATAGCGATTTTACTGAAATTATTTATACAACCATTTAATCAACGTATTCATACAACCCAGAAGCTAATAACGAATGATTGATAAAACAGTACAAGACTCTTCATTATCTTCCTCACAGTTAACCAAAACAGTGCTCAGCGGTGATCAACCTCTCACCATCCTGAAGGCAGTTGACCTAGATATCAAGGCAGGCGAAAGCGTTGCGATTGTTGGGGCATCTGGCAGCGGTAAGTCTACCTTACTCGGACTGTTAGCTGGGCTGGATGTTGCAAGCGATGGACAAGTGACTTTATTAGGTCACGATTTGTCTGCTAAGGACGAAGACGCTCGCGCCGCGGTGCGAGCCCAAGGTGTTGCTTTTGTATTTCAAAACTTTCACTTATTGCCCGGGTTAACCGCGTTAGAAAATGTCATGCTGCCGCTGGAAATTCGTGGGCAGATGGCCAATAGAGACATTAAAGCGGAAGCCAATCGATTACTCACGGGGGTCGGTTTAGGGCAACGTATCACGCATTATCCAAATCAGTTATCCGGCGGCGAACAACAGCGTGTGGCACTCGCCCGAGCCTTTGCTGGACAACCTAAGGTGTTATTTGCTGACGAGCCAACGGGTAATTTAGACAGCACCACCGGTGCGCACATCGAAACGTTATTGTTTGAGCTTAACGAAAAATCCAACACCACCTTGGTGTTGGTGACCCACGATGAAACTCTTGCCGCTCGATGTCAGCGACAGTTTCGTATGGCCGATGGCGTGCTTGCGGAGGTGTCGATTTGAGTACCGATTCGACGTCTGAAACCGTCCATTATCAACCGGCGCCGATATCGGGTTCTCATGCAGTTCCTGGCATGGGGCGATGGGGCGAACTGAAGTTATCCTTGCGCCTGTTAGTGCGCGAAGCACGCAGTGGCGAGTTGACCCTACTGTTGATGGCTTTGGTGTTAGCAATCACAGTATCCACCGGTATTTCCTTATTCAGTTCGCGCTTGGAATTGGCCATGCAGGCGAACGCCAATGATATTTTAGGCGCAGATTTGCGCGTTCGCTCCAGTACGGCGTTGCCCGACGAATGGCTTACGCAGGCTGATAAGCTCGATTTAACCCGAGCCAGAACGCTCACTTTTCCCAGTGTTGTATTGTCGGAAAGCCCTGGCAACGAGTCCATGTCTCTGGCGGCCATCAAAGCGGTGGATGACGGTTATCCGTTGCGCGGCCAATTATTGGTAACGGACTCTACCGACGTCCCTGGGACCGACCGCAGTCAGGGTCCGAGCGTTGGCGAAGCCTGGATTGAGCCGCGTCTGTTGGCGCTGCTCAATACTCAGATTGGTGAACGCATCTCCGTGGGTGAAAACTCACTCCTGATCAGCGGCGTCGTTGAACAAGAAAGTGATCGTGGCGGTAATTTTTATAATCTTTCGCCGCGCGTCATGGTGCACTGGAACGATGTGGCAGACAGTGGTTTGCTTGGCCCCGGTAGCCGCGTTACTTATCGACTTTTGCTGGAAGGATCGGCGGACGAACTGGAACAGTTTAAAGCCCAGCTAAATCTTGATCCGAATCAAAAATTTGAATCTTTGGACGATGGCAGTCGGGCCATGTCCACCTCGTTAGAGCGTGCCAAACAATATTTATCACTTGCTGCCATGATGGCAGTCGTACTTGCCAGTGTGGCGGTGGCTATCAGTGTGCGTCGTTATGCACGACGCCATTTTGATATCAGTGCCTTGATGAGAACCTTTGGTTTGCAACAGGGACAGATTTTTCGCATTTATACGTGGCAGTTGTTTTGGGTCGGTATTCTTGCCGCCATTTTGGGTGCGGCGTTGGCGTGGTTTTTACAAGTGGCCTTGTTGAGTATTTTGGCCGATCTTGTACCTGATGGTCTGCCGCCTGCGTCAATTTTGGCTTGGGCAGTAGGCTTGTGCTCGGGGTTCGTAAGTTTATTAGGATTTGGTTTGCCACATATTTTACCGTTGGCACGCATCAGTCCTTTGCGCGTGCTGCGCCAAGAGCTGCAGCCGGTGCCTTTAAGTGGTTGGGTTCTATACGCATTTTCATTGGCAACATTAACTGGGCTGTTGTGGGTGTTTACCTCAGATGCGCTGTTAAGCCTTGGCGTGATGCTGGGAGGCAGTGCCACCTTGCTGGTATTACTGGGTTTGCTCCGTGGCGTCATTGTGATCATCGATAAGGTGTTGCGCCAACGTCAGTTATCTTTGGCTTGGCGTTTTGCGTGGCAACATATTCAGCGGGATCAAACTGCGGCGGCGGGTCAAGTATTGGCATTTTCGTTGACGCTGATGGTAATGCTGGTGATTGGCATGTTGCGCTCGGATTTACTGGCAGATTGGCAGCGCAGCTTGCCAACCGATACCCCCAATGTGTTTGCGATGAATATTCAACCCTTCGATCGCGAGTCACTGTTGTCCAGCATGAGTGAAGAGGGTATCGAGCCTGAAGACTTATACCCCATTGTGCCAATGCGCTTAACCTCGGTGAACGGTACCGAAATCAGTGAATTAGAGATTCGAGACGAAGGTTCCATTGATCGCGATTTGATTACCTCCAGCGCTAATTTTTTGCCAGATAATAACGAAGTGGTTGCCGGTGATTGGGCTAAAACCCAAGCAGGCCCAAATTATGTATCGTTGGAAGTAGATTTGGCGGAAAGACTGGGTTTTAAATTGGGCGATATCTTGGGCTTTCGCGCTGCTGGGGTCGATTTTACGGTCGAAATTAACAGTCTACGCTCGGTAGATTGGGCCAGTATGACGCCGAATTTTTATATGATGTTGTCGCCCGATGTAATGGCATCGCTGCCCAATAGTTATTTGACCAGTTTTTATCTGCCCGATAATCAAGACGCTAGCCTAACACGTTTGATCAAAGAATTTCCGGGCGTCACTTTTTTGGATACGCGTTTTTTGATTACTCAGCTGCAAAGCTTATTGCAGCGAATTACCCTAGCGATTGAATTGATTTTGGTCTGTGTTTTAGCGGGTGCATTATTGGTGATGTTGTCAGTATTGCTGACCTCCACGCGTGAGCGTCTCACCCAAGGGGCGTTACTGCGCACTTTGGGGGCCAGTAAACAACAGATTCGTCGTTCGCAATGGGTTGAGTTTGGTTTGCTGGGAGGGCTTGCAGCTATCTTCGCGTTATTGGGGGCCGAAGCTCTGTGCGCGGGCTTGTATCTTGGCTTGCTAGATATTCCCTACGGTGGCTTGGGATGGAATTGGTTAGTGCTGCCTCCCGTCACTATTTTACTCATTGGCGGCGTTGGTACCTTAATGCTGCGCTCCACTATCAGTCAGCCGCCGCTACAGGTACTGCGAGAGTAATAACATTTACTGTATGTCTCTGTTTTTTACTCTTCTGTTTTTTTACTCCTCTAGTAAAAGACGCCCTTCGTAGCCAAACATGCCTAAGGGTGTTTCTAATATCGCGGCGATAGTGCGAATCAAATCGCGCTCATCGTCGGTGATATGATGGTCGTGTCGAATACAAACAATCAGCGCTCTAATAAGGCGCTCACGCACTTTGGGTGCCGTTTCGGTGAGCACGGTTAGGGCTTTATTTAACGGCTTTAATGAGTTTGATGTGTGCAATTTTGGATCGCGTGGGCGCATCAGAAACTCGCCTGACAGCATTGCCGCGGTATAACTTAAATCAATCATTTTACTTTCCACATGGCCCGCGTTGGCAACGTAGGCAATGATCACCGCAATGTCATCGGCAACGCTGTGTGCAGACGAATGACGTTGCTTATTGCCCTTATTGGTGGCAGACAGTGGCAGGAAATGGGCATTCAAATATTGCAGCGTTAAGCGGTACAAACACCATTCATAGAGTTCAATGCGACCATCCATTTGCGCCATGGTCACTAAAGTGTGATAAAAATCTTGATACTGTTTGGCTGATAGGCGGCGTAGTGATGGCAATGCTCGCTCTAATAAGATTAATCGTTGCGAGCGTTTTTCTTGTCGATGCTTGGGTAAAAACTGCAATGTTTCACGGAATACCTGCTGACCGTGACGTTTTAAAATCAAATCTTGCTGGCGCTTTTCTGTGGCACTATCGGAGTCAAGCATCAACAATGAAAATGCCACCGATTGCGCGCTGTTAGCATTGATCAGTGCGCTTTCTAATTGTGCGGCTTGATCTTTTTTAGCAAAAGATTCGGACTCGCCCGCAATGGCAGATACCGCCGTCGCGGCAGCGGTTAAGACGTCTAATGTCGTGTCAGCAGAGTTTTTCTGATTACTAGTGGTTTGCGCATCAAATTTAATTTTAGGCTGGCGCGGCTCTAGATAATGTCCATTCCATTGGGGTTCGATGCGGGTGATGCGTTCATCCAAGGGTGGGTGGGTGGCCATAAAGCCGCTGCTTTTCTTTATCGCCGAGCCAAAAAAGAAATGTGACACTTCGGCGGCTGCCGGAGATTCAATGCGTGATCCAACCCCAAAGCCTATAACCTTGAGGGCATCACCAATTCCATTCGGATTGCGGGTAAATTGCACGGCCGAAGCGTCGGCTAAAAATTCGCGTTGACGACTGACCGCGGACTGAATCATGCGACCAAAAAATTCGCCAATGTACCCCACCAACATTAAACCAATACCAGCCGCTGCGATTGCCGCGCCATTGCCTTTTTTACGACTTCTAGAGCCAGAACTGAAGTGCGCGCTGCGCAGCAACAAACGACCGATCACGCCGATAAAAATGATGCCATACAAAATACCCGTCAAACGCATGTTCATGCGCATATCACCATTAAAAATATGGCTAAATTCGTGTGCGATGACGCCCTGTAACTGCTCTCGATTAAGCGCTTCGATTGTGCGACGCGTGATACCGACCACCGCATCGCTGGGTTGGTATCCAGCGGCAAAAGCATTAATGCTGTTTTCTTCTAAAATATACACATCGGGCACTGGCATGCCTGCGGCGATGGCCATTTCTTCGACCACATTTAAAAGCACTTTTTCATTGTGATCGTGCGTTCCCGGATCAATTAATACGCCACCCAACGCTCCGGCAATGTCATGTCCGCCCTTTAGCGAGGCTTGACGAAAAAGACTGCTAAAAAAAATGATGCCCACAGTGACAAGACTCACCAGTGCAAACTTCTCTAGTGAGTAGACTTGTGACAAAGGAGGCGAAGCAAGCGCACTGACCGACCCCGAACCATAGTGCAAAACCCCGTAACTCACCCCAATCGCAATAAGGTTGACGGCAGCGACAACAGGGATCACAGCGGTAGCGAACAAGCCAATCAATAAGGTTGTTTTGCGCCGAGCTTGTTCTTGGTGGTGAAAAAAATTCATAGCATTCGATTCAACTTATCGACTAAAAAGCGACCACAAGACAAACACACCATCATCAGAAACTGACTTTTGGCGCTTCTTGCATGGCTTCGATGTTGTCAAACTCCAGTAACGTTGCATTGGTGGGATGACCAAAGGTATTTGCCAACGCAATGGCAGGGAAGCTTTCGCGGTACGTGTTGTATTCCATGACCGAGTCATTATAGGCCTGACGGGCAAAGGTGATGCGGTTTTCGGTGGAAATCAGCTCTTCCGACAACTGCATCATGTTCTGGTTGGCTTTCAAGTCGGGATAAGCTTCAACCACCACGTTTAAACGCCCCAGAGCACCCGCAAGAGAGCCTTCGGCGTTCATCAGCTGTCCCATTGCTTGTTTATTCGATGGGTCGCCATTGACGGCTTTTAAGCCCGATGCCGCGGCATTTCTGGCGGCAATCACCGCTTCTAGGGTTTCGCGCTCGTGCTTGATATAGCCTTTAGCGGTTTCAATCAGGTTAGGAATCAGATCGTAGCGTCGTTTTAACTGCACATCTATTTGTGCAAAGCTGTTTTGAAAGCGATTTTTCAATGCCACTAATTTGTTGTAGATACCGACCAAAAATAGAATGAGTACTACGATTACGGCTAAAACAATCAATGTTGTCGTCATTTTGTTTCCCTTTTACTGATTTTTTACCATGATAAAGATACCATCATAGCAATATTTCAGAACAAAACTCTGCAAGCTTTTGTCACATTTAGGTACCTTGGAAAAACTCAGTGGAGGCTTTGGCTTTCATAGGTGCCTTAGAGAAATTAATTTCGAATTAACTTTAGGAAGTTATTATTAACTCATTGCCCGAATTTCAAAGCTTGAATGATTTCGACGATGCCAGTCGCGCTGTGTTGCTGTACCTGAAGGAAAAAACTGGGATGGGTCTATGGATGACCACGCGGGTGATAGGCGATGAGCAAATCGTTTTGAACTATATCGATGACGTTTATGGCGTCGAGAAAGGTACCTCTTTATCTTGGTGCGGCTCTTTATGCAAAAGTATGGTGGAGGGTAATGGCCCGAGTATCGCGCCAGACATTAAAGAAATTCAAGTCTATCGCGAGTCACCCAATGGTCAGACCTTCGATATTGGTGCGTACTTAGGCGTTCCCATTTTTCTCAAAGACGGTACGCTGTTTGGCACATTGTGTGGTTATGACCCGCAGATCCAAAAGCAGGATATAGAATCTGAATTATCTTTGGTGACTTTGCTGGCTAATATGCTGGGTGCGTTAGCCTCGCGTCAAATACAGGTGATATCTTTAAAACGTGAGAACGGATTGCTTATCAAATCGTCTCAACAAGATGAACTGACGAATTTATTGAATCGCAGAGGTTGGAATAAATGTCTCAACAAAGAAACCCAGCGCTCTGAGCAGTTAGGCATTTCTATGGGAATTTTCATTTTGGACTTGGACGACTTGAAAGTTATTAATGATACCTCTGGTCATGGTGCTGGTGATGATCTATTGATAGAAACGGCCAATGTTCTTCGAGCCAATTTGCACGAGCATGATGTCATCGCTAGGCTGGGTGGGGACGAATTTGGGGTGCTGGTGCTGAACACTAATATGATGGATGCGCAGTTGCTTCTGGCAAATTTAAAAACATTGTTCGAAAACGCTAATATTAACGTTTCTATTGGCATGCATCTTCATCGCTTGGGCCAATCAATTAACGAGTCCATAAAAAAAGCGGATGAGTCTATGTATGAATCAAAGACACACCGTAAGACTGTACACTCGCAACGACCATAATTTTGTAATATGCTCAGCGAAATATTCAGGCTATGTTTAATCAGCTCCGTGCCATATTTGCATGCAAAACACGGAAGTCATTGTTCTTGGTACAAATTTATCTTATGAAAATATTGTTAGCCATTGTGCTATGTATGTCATTTGTGTCGACCAACGCTGGTAAATTAATTACTAACTCTTATCGCATAGAGACTGGACTTTGCCCAGACAATCAGATTTCTTGTAAAGATATCGACGTGACACTCATTGATCGCATTACCGGTGACACCGCAAAATATGTTGGTGAAACGGTTCATGCCCCGTGTAACCTAGACGTTAGTAAATGTTTATTTCGTGGCTATCTTTTTTATACCGAAGATAAACAATTTATTATTCATGTGGATGGCATATTAGAAGTCAATTCGAAAACGGGCCAAGGCATTCTAGTAGAAAAGGGCAACTGGCTTTATTAGCCATCTGACCATATTTTAGTAGTCTTTGAATACTATTTAAGCCCTTTAAAAGTTCTCAAGCAGTAAGTTGCTTAAGCCATTACTTTAGGAGCGATGGGTTCACGTCTATCGATGTAATGATCTGCGAAAAATTTCTTAATTTCTTCTGCTCGTTCTTTACCGTCGTGATAACCCAAATCAATTAAGGCTTTGCAAAATCCCTGCGAGAATAACAAATAACTTAAAATACCCGAGCCGTTATGGCTGGCATTACCACTGCCTCGTAGTGCAAGTTTTAATGCGCGAGGAATTTCATCCGCATGTTCACCGGCAATTTCGTCTAGAGAGCGACTGGGATTGATTTCTAATAGCTCGACCGGTTTTAACTCCATTCCTTGAGCAATACGAACATCCTCAGGGATTCGATCTAAGGTGCGATTAATTCGTGATAATCGTTCCACGTCTGCTTCCATACTGTCCAAAAAAGCTGCATTCAGCATATGGCCCATTATTTTAGCCGGGCTAGGATAGTCGCCATTCACTTTGATTTTTTTCTTAATTCGATTGGTATCGCCACTGACACCAATCACCATGATTTTTTCTGCACCTAAATGCAACGCTGGACTGATTGGAGCAAGCTGGCGCACGGCACCGTCAGCAAAAAACTGTCCATGCACCTTCACCGCAGGAAATATTAACGGTATGGCCGAGGAGGCCATTAAATGATCGAGGGTAATGCGAGTGCGTCGGCCAACACGACGATGGCGTGACCAATTGGTGATGTTGTACTGGCCTTGGAAAAACGCAACAGATTCCCCTGTTTCGAGTCCCGAGCAGTTGACAGCTAAGGCATGCAAGGCGCCATTATCAATCGCCGTTTGAATTTGATCGAATTTAA
>JARGOI010000013.1:0-2664 GCA_029212275.1 Thalassolituus sp. | reverse complement strand
GCTAAGGCATGCAAGGCGCCATTATCAATCGCCGTTTGAATTTGATCGAATTTAATCACCGAACCTAGTAACTCACGAAGCGGTTGATTATTAAGCAAAGAAACTGGGTCGTTTTTAAAACGACGACCAATCAATAACGAACGTACAAAGCGCATCAAGCTGTAAGACACACCAGAAAAGTCGGTGCGATAAATTTGATCACACGAAAACTGCATCCAAATACGTTCTAGATGTTTGATCCCAATTTTATAATGTTCGGCATAACTGGCGACAGCAACACCGTTAATCGCACCGGCGGAGGTGCCGGAAATAATGTCGAAAGGATTGCGAGTATTTCTGGGAAGACTTTCATAAATAGCTTTTAGCACGCCTACTTGGTAAGCCGCGCGGGCGCCACCGCCGGATAAAATTAATCCTGTTTTCTTATATTCCAAGCCGTTTCTCTCTTATAGAGCAATGGTCATCTGTCCTGAGTATAGTGCATAATGCCACCTTTTGTGACGGGGTACTTGATTATGTTTACTGGTATTGTCCAAACCCGACTGGCTGTGACGGCCATTGATGCCAAAGAAGACTTGGCAACTTTTACTTTTGAATTTTCTGAGTCGTTACTTGCTGGTTTGCAAATTGGCGCTTCGGTCGCTATCAACGGTACTTGTTTAACGGTTCGATCAATTGATCAGCATCTAGTAAGTTTTGATGCCATTGGTCAAACATTACGAGTGACTAATTTGGGTGCGTTGCGAGCTGGCGATATCGTTAATATCGAGCGCGCAGCGCGTTTTAACGATGAGATTGGCGGACACGTTTTGTCTGGTCACGTCATGGATCAAGTGGCGGTGCTAGACGTACAAGAAACACCCAATAACTTAGTCGTTTGGATGCAACGTCCGGCTGAGTTGGCGGTGTTCTTATTGGATAAAGGCTACGTCGCACTTAATGGTTGCAGTTTGACCATTGCTCAAGTCGAAGATGATCGTTTTGCGGTGCATTTAATTCCTGAAACACGTGATGTGACTACCTTCGGTTTGGTAACCGTGGGCGATATGATCAACGTTGAGGTCGATGCTCAGACACAAGCGGTGGTAGAAACTGTGCGGCAATTGTTGAGCAACCCTGAGTTGTTGAAAAATCTGACGCGTTAAATTTGCTTATATATGGCGCGTTATTGTTGGCGATCACTGGGTCTTAACTTTGACGCACGATCGCGCAACAGACGTATTTAAAGCGGTTTAATGAAAGCGTCAGAATTAAAACGACTTAATTAAACAGATTTTAGAAACCGCACAATATCAGCAGATTCATACATCCACTGTACTTTGCTGCCATCGTCGATGCGTAAGCAGGGGACTTGGGTTTTTCCAGTGGCTTCCAGCTGTTCTGCGCGAAATTCACGGTTTTGTAGGACATTGCGTTTTTCTACGTCTACTTTCACTGATGGCAGTACACGTAGCACCATTTGGCAAAATGGGCAGGAATCGTAGTAATACAAGGCGTAGGTCATCTTGACTCCGTATAGGTAATTAATCGTTATGCCAGAGTATATCGAACAAATCATGTTGTTTGCGATTGCTGTTGTTGCAAATTGGTTTTCTGCGTTAGCAGGAGGCGGTGCTGGTTTAATCCAATTGCCTATTCTAATTTTTCTTGGGCTGCCATTTCCATTAGCTTTAGCCACTCATAAAGTCGCTACCGTCGCTTTGGGGGTTGGTGCGACCTTGCGCCATTGGCGCGAGAAACATCTCGACGTCAGTATTTTGTTATTAATATTTGTTGCCGGTGTGCCTGGTGTTATCGCTGGCGCGGTATTTATTTTGGACGTTCCTGCACGCCAATCAGAAATTGCCTTAGGTGTACTTACGTTGATGTTGTCTTTGTATTCTTGGTTCAAACCTGAGTTAGGCATGCGTACCTCCAAACAACATCGTACCGTATTCGGTTATGGGATGGGTGCCTTGGTTTTGTGTGCCATTGGTTTTTCTAACGGGGCGTTATCAGCGGGTTCCGGGTTATTTGTCACGTTATGGTTGGTGTATTGGTTTGGCCTTGAGTACAAGCTGGCGGTTGCCCAAACCTTGGTCGCAGTGGGGTTAGGCTGGAACAGTACGGGAGCTATCACCATGACCGCGATGGCCGAGGTACAGTGGAGTTGGATTCCGGCGTTAGTGTTGGGCTCGTTTGTGGGTGGTTATCTAGGCGCCCATACCTCGATTAAATCCGGCAATTTACTGATTAAGCGACTTTACGAAATAGTCACCTTCATCGTCGCCATTAAGCTGCTCTGGGGTTAGCCGCAATGCCTAGCCCCAGCGCGAACTAGAGTTCTAGCTGCTGGGCGAACTTCAGACCGACGAATCAGTATCGAGATTATCCCAAGCAACAGCCAGCTTAAGGCCCCACCGGCCGCGCCACTTGCTGATGAATCTCCTTCTGCTGTCACAGCCGCGGGGCTGTTATCTACTAACGTTAAAAACAAGGTTTCACTGTCGGCGGTGGGCGTTAACGTCTGCTCTATCGCACTGTCAGCCTGTGGGTGAGACATTTTCACACTCTGTGGATAAACGTTTGCTAAGGAGTAATTGAACTCGTATTCCGCACTGCTGCTACTCAATGACTGCTCAGTTAATTTGAGTGTCGATTGATCACTAAATTCGATCATCACGT
>JARGOI010000388.1 GCA_029212275.1 Thalassolituus sp. | reverse complement strand
CCAAAAATCCCCATTTCTAGGCGAATTTCATCTTCAAGCTCTTTAACACTGCGATTTTCGGCATTGATCACCAACAATACATCGGCATTCATGGCTTTTGCCATTTCTGCGTTTAGTTTAGCGGTGTAGGGTTCTGTGCGGTCAGGTACCAGGCCTTCGATGATAACAACATCGCAATCATCCGATACTTCGGCATGCAAGCCAACAACGTCTTCGAGAACGCGATCCAGTTCGCCGTTCGATATGGCTTGCTGAACTTTATTTAAAGGCATTGGGTCCGGTGTGGTAAGACCTAATACCGAACGTACTAGCTCAGTAGAGCGTTCTAATTTTTTGTAGCTTGGCGCAATGGGTTTTACAAATCCAACCTTTAAACCCTGTGCATCTAAGGTTTGTAAAAGGGCTAGACTGATAGTGGTCAGGCCACTGCCAACGTCTGTTGGGGCAATTAAAATATTCATGACCTTGCCTTATGGTTTGAGAAACTGGAAGAAATGATCTGATAAGTATCTGCAGCGATCATTTTCTCTTCGTCCGTTGCAATCACTAAAATGACCGGTAGTTTAGGTTGGTCATTCGATGAGTTTGTTGGTTCGTTTCGACTAATTTGACCGATCTCATTGCCGTGTTGTTCGTTTAACTCATCGTCTATAGTCACCAAGGCTGATTGCCAATGGCGCATGATGCGTTGACGAACTTGTGCAGAATGCTCACCGATACCACCACTGAAAACGATGGCATCTATTGAAGGTAAATTTACTGACAATGCCGCTAAATGTCTGGCGGCACGAAAACAAAACACATCGATAGCACGCGCGGCAGATATATCACCCTCTGACTCTGCTTGCAGCAGTGTGCGCATGTCATTACTGAAACCAGAAGAAAGCCCTAGCAATCCACTTTCTTTGTTTAAAGTCGCCAGCATCTCGGTGATTGAGTGATCATTGATGGCAGCAACATGACCAAGAACGCCGGCGCCAATATCTCCGCTGCGAGTGCCCATTACTAGGCCTTCTAGGGGCGTTAAACCCATAGTGGTATCGACCGAAATTCCTTGTCTTATTGCACAGGCACTGCAGCCATTACCTAAGTGCGCAATCAATATATTTAGATCTTGCTTCGGACGTTGTAAGCGTTCAGCAGCGGCGTCGGTAAGGTAGCGAAAGCTGGTGCCATGAAAGCCATAACGACGTACACCATAGTCTGTGTACCATTGGTAAGGTACGGCATACAAATAGACCTCAGGCGCTAACGTTTGATGGAATGCGGTATCAAATACGGCCACATTGGGTATGTTTGGTAGCAATTCTTCGCACAGTTTAATCCCCATAAGATTGATTGGGTTATGCAACGGAGCAAGTTCATTCAGAGTTTTTAAGGTGTCGTAGGTTTGAGTATCAAGCAATATACTCTCGCTGAAGGTTTCACCCCCGTGCACAACACGATGACCAATGCCTACGACATTGTTGATGAATGTTGCGCATTGCTCGATGAAAAGAGATAAAGCTTCTTGGTGCGATAAATTACCTTGGCTCGAGAACTGAACGTCCCCTTTAATGCTAAGTGACGCTGAATCACTGCCCAATCGCTGGCCAAGTGCCGTGATGCAAGGAGTGACAGAATCCTCAGAAGAATACAACGCCAGTTTGATGGAGGAGCTGCCACAATTGACAACCATGACGGATTGCGAGGGATTGCTCATGAATCTTGAGTTCCTTACTATTGGGTTTCTTTTCCACTGGTTTTAATGGCTCAAGATAACAATAGTGAAGCTATTCGTCATGCTGCTTCAGTATTGGTAAAAGCGAGTACCAAACGATTTATTAACGGATAACTACTATCCGAGTCAACAATGTGCAAATTAACACTGCATCGATACCCTTTTTTATGATCTTCACAAAACACGACTTCTACGGGAATGCGGTTAAGTCGATGATTACATCCTTCAAGACTGAGCCACAGCTTGGCACCAACACGCCAGCGCTTGCTAGAGATAAAGGTCACGTGAGACTGACTCAGTTCTGTAATTTGAGCTTCAACTTCCTCTGAAGACACTAGCCAACCTAGCCAACGCCTACGTCGTTTCAAGGTGGCGGACACACTGTTTTGAAGGTTCATATTGCTTACCGAAATTGGTAGAGGTTGGATTATCCCTTTCATTTTAAGGAAAATCGAGTCATCCCATGAAAAATCGAAAATTCACTTTAACGCATTCGAAGGATATGGATGACGATTTCAAATTGCGGTTCCATAATCAATGAATGCGAACATTAGGGGATGACCAGTATAAATTGATTTGAACGCCATTTCGTCAAAAGTTTGTCTGAAAAAACTTCGTTCTGTGCCAAAAAATACTACATAAAGTAAATAATCGTTAATTTATTTAGTTTCGTCAAAAGTTTGGGTTATTGTGGCCGTTAACCTAGTTAATATTTCTACTTGTGGAGTGAGTAAGGATGTCTAAACGGTCAAGCGCTAATCTAGATGCGGATTCACGCCATCCAGCTCCATCACGTCAACCCATTATCATTATTGCTGATGAGACATTGTCGGTTCAGGCTCAACTTAGTAATACTCTTTCAGCAGACGTTTCCTTGATCAGTGCTATCAATCAAGACCAGCTTGAATATTGGCTGGAGGATCAAGAAGAACAACCCGATTTATTGTTGTTAGATCAGCATTTCGTCGGTCAGCAAGTTGGTTTGTTTTGTAAAAATTGGCAATTAAATCCAAATACGCGCGACATTGATTTGATGGTGATGGGGCCGGATGATGACGAATTTGAAGTGCAGGCCTTAGCTGCAGGCGCGCTGGACTATCTGCGTAAACCGTTAAACTCAAAAATATGCAAACTTCGTATTGAGAAATGTTTACAGCAACGCGTGACCTTTCAAGAACTAGAACGTCTAAGCATTACCGATGGCTTAACGAAATTGGCCAATCGACGCTATTTTGATGATTT
>JARGOI010000387.1 GCA_029212275.1 Thalassolituus sp. | reverse complement strand
GCTTGCGCTGCTGCACAAACAGAAGTTCATGTTGCCAATGGTGGGCCATTAAGGTGCCTAGTGCGCCGGTACCCAATATACAAATAGATAAGCTCATGGTGCTTAGTATAGGGTGCGTGCAGCGTAACGTCATGCGCTATACAATGGTGCCCATTGTTATTGTTATTACCCATTTAGAAATAGGAGCAAGAGAATATGCCTTCGTTTGATGTGGTTTCGGAAGTGGATAAGCACGAAGCCCAAAACTCGGTCGATCAAGCCAACAAAGAACTCAGCACGCGCTTTGATTTTCGCGGTGTAGACGCCAGTTTCGAATTAAAAGACATGGTCGTTACCATGACGGCAGATAACACCATGCAAGTTGAACAAATGCGCCCTATGTTGATGGGCGCGATGACCAAACGTGGCATTAAAGTGAGCTGTTTGGAATTTAGCGACCCCAAAGGTTCGGGCAAGCAAGTCAAAGTGCTGGCGACCTTACGCCAAGGCATCGACAGCGATTTAGGTCGCAAAATGGTGAAAATGGTCAAGGACAGCAAAATCAAAGTTCAGGTGTCTTTGCAAGGTGACACCGTGCGCGTGCAAGGTAAAGCGCGTGATGATTTGCAAAAAGTCATGGCCATGTTCCGTTCTGACGAAAGCATCGAGATGCCGTTGGCATTTAAGAACTTTAAAGATTGATGTCATCCTCCGATACGACTGAACAGACAACCTCGGCCAAACCGATCGGTTGGTATGAGGCTCTGCGCGTGTATACGCGCAAGCCAGTGCTCGTCATTAGCTTATTGGGATTTTCCGCAGGCCTGCCTTTTTTATTAGTGTTTTCTACCTTAACGGCATGGTTACGCGACGAAGGGGTAGAGCGCACCGCGATTGGTTTCTTTGCGTGGGTCGGTTTGGTCTACTCCATCAAAATTTTATGGGCACCGGTGGTCGATCGCTTTTCTTTGCCCGTACTCAATCGTCTACTGGGGCAGCGTCGTAGTTGGATCATTTTAGGGCAATTAGGCATCGCCCTAGGTCTTTTGGCTATGAGTGTTGTGCACCCACAAGTGGCATTGACCACGGTCGTGTTGTCAGCCTTACTGGTGGCGTTTTCTTCCGCTACTCAAGACGTCGCTCTGGATGCCTTTCGCATTGAAAGTGCGCCAGACACCGAGCAAGGCGCCATGTCTGCTGGGTATATTTTTGGTTATCGAGTGGCGCTGTTAGTGTCTGGTGCGGGGGCGTTTTATATTGCCGATTTTGCTAACTGGTCAATCGCCTATGTCTCTATGGCAGGGCTGATGGGGTTGGCTATGTTTGTCACCTTGTGGGCCGATGAGCCCAAGCACTGTTCGTTTGAAGAACGTCGTTGTATGGATTCCATGATGGTCGATCAAGTCATGGGACGCCCGATGAATTTACCGCAGCGTTCGTTTTGGCGACGTCATATTTTAACGGCGATTGTTTGCCCATTTCTTGAGTTTTTCCAGCGTTACGGGCGTTTTGCACTGACCATTTTAGTCTTTATTGCCGTCTTTCGCCTGAGCGATATTGCCATGGGCGTGATGGCTAATCCTTTCTATTTAGACATGGGTTACAGCAAATCAGAAATTGCCAGCGTCGCCAAAGTTTTTGGTTTTTTAATGACCATTCTGGGCTCATTTTTTTGTGGCTTGCTGGTGGTCAGATACGGGATTTTTAAACCCCTGATGTTAGGCGCGGTATTGGTCGCTGCGACCAATCTTTTATTTGCTTTATTGGCCACACAGCAAGATATTGGACCTCCAAATGTATTGTGGCTAGGCATTGTTATCAGTGCTGATAACCTTAGCGGTGGTATTGCCAGTACCGCGTTTGTTGCGTATTTATCGGGCCTAACGCACAAAAATTATACCGCCACCCAATACGCTTTATTCAGTTCACTGATGACCTTGCCGGGAAAGTTTATCTCAGGGTTTTCCGGTTGGATGGTGGATACCTCGGGTTATCCGCAATTCTTTTTAGTCGCCGCGATGTTAGGCATTCCTGCGATTTTATTAGTGATGGTACTGATGCGTCGCGAACGTTCACGATTAAATATCGAAATTTAGGCACATAAAGTAATTAAAGGAATCGCATGACGACTGCTCCTATTCGTATTGCCTCGGCAGAGGATTTTCATCCTGTATTACAACGCTTATGCGAGCATTGCGCATCTTCGCAATTTACACCCAATATTCGTCTTGCAGCGCCTTTAGGAATTGGCAAGCCGCATCGGTTATTGAATGCAATTTACGATCACGTGGCCGCGCATAAAACGCAAGAAATGATTATCTATACGGCGTTGTCGTTAAATCCTCCGCGCGGTAAGTCAGAGTTAGAAAAGCGCTTTTTAACACCCTTTGTCGAACGTATTTATGGCGCCGACTTTCCCCGCTTAAAATATGCGGATGATCAGCAAAAAGGTGCCTTGCCAAGTAATATTAGTGTGCAAGAGTTTTATCTGCAATCGGGCGCGTATCTTAATAATGCACTGGCGCAAGCGTCTTATAACAGCCTTAATTATACCCATGTGGCCGGTGCCTTGGCCGATTCTGAGGTCAATGTACTGGTGCAAAAAGTCGCCAGCGATGGCCAAGGAAATTATTCTTTATCTTCCAATACCGATTTAACGGTCGACGTTTTACGTGCATTGGAACACGCGGGAAAACCGCGTCCGTTGTGCATTGCCGAAATCGACCCTGAACTACCTTGGGTGGGCGGCAGTGCCGTCGTCGATGATGAGTTTTTTGATATAGTAATTGAACACACCCAGCCAGCAGGACACTTGTTTGCACTGCCCAGACAGCCCGTCGGTGACGTTGAATACGCCATCGGATTTTACGCCTCCACGCTGATCAAAGACGGCGGCACACTGCAGATTGGGATTGGCGCATTATCGGATGCCTTGTGTTACGCCCTTATCCTAAGACATACCCAAAATCAGACGTATCGCAATATCC
>JARGOI010000386.1 GCA_029212275.1 Thalassolituus sp. | reverse complement strand
ACATCCGCCATGATGAGTTGAGTTTCTAGCTCTTCCATCAGGTCGTCATCGATTTCCTTTTTACCCAGCAGAAGCGACGACAAGCCTTCGGTAAAATTAGAGCGCGTTTTACTGAGACCCAAACGCATACGACCGAACAGGCCTTTTTTCTCTTCTTTGCTATTTTTTAATCTGGGCGCCGTTTCTGGCATGGCTTCAGGAACAACAATCTGAGTGTCGTCGCTTAACTTTAGCGCCGCAACATCATTTTTTTTCGACGTTGGCTTAGCGGCTTCCTGCTTAACTTCAGCTTTAACTTCTGACTTAACTTCTGGTTTAGCTTCAGTTTTAGCGTCTGTTATAACGACAGGCTTAACTTCTGCCTTAATGTCCTGCCGCTTGGAGTCATTAATATCTGGGCTTGTAATAATTGAGGGATCTTCGGCCTCAGAAACTGACTCAGCAGCTTGCTGAATTATTTTTTCAGTTTCTGACTGGTTGGCTTTTTGATCTAGCGTCTCCGCGAGTGCAACATCTACCAACCCAGCTTGTGGAAGCGTCGTCGGTGTTGCATTGTCAGCAGACTCTGTGTTTTCTAACTCCGTTGCAAGGGCTTCGGCTTCGGTAGACTCTGGCGTAGCCTCTTTAGGCTGAGGCTTGGCTTTCTTACGTTTAAAAAAATCAAACATTCGGGATCCCGAAAAGAACTGTGAATTCAAGAGTGCTATTCTAGCACTAACGGCTAGCCAATCTGTATGGCTTTACTTCTTTGAGCGCGTGCCTGCACACCAGTCTGAGACCATGCTCAAAAAGCATCCGTTTAAGGGGCAACACTATTATTTATGTTATTGGTAACGCAGTATTCACTCAGTTGCAGAAAAAATGAAGAAAAACTATGTTTCAGGGATTTAGCCGTCGGACATTGAGCGCATTAATTTTTATTTGCTGCGTTATCATTGCTTGGATAAGCGTGCAACCGCAACAGGAAAAATGGCAACCATTACCTGTACTTGATCTCGCTCTCTTAACCGACGAACACTGGCAGCGCTGGCAAAGCCAAGAAGGTGTAGATGTGCGCTGGCGCAGCATTATCAGCGATACAATAGATGTGCGCATACGATACTCAGAAGATATTGGCAGCCGCGACTTATCATCACCGCCAATATCGGCATTAGCAACGTCCCAAATAACACGCTTAAGTGTGAATGCTGAACAATGGCCCGCAGAGTTGGCAAATGCTTTTTCCCTGACACAAAATAAACAGCAGCAGAGTGAAGATCAGCAGCGTAAATTTCCAGCCCAAGTCACCCTGCAAGGTCCGCTCAATGAACGCATAATGATGCTGTTCGCAGCCTTTGTTATTGATCGCTTGGCGCTAGCGCCAATGCTAGAACAGACCCAATTGATGTGCGTCATGCAAACGCCTGCTGGTGCTTATGGTTATTTGGCTAACGGTGTTTTCGATCAAGCATATACCGCCGATCAAGCAAGCGCCCTCAGCTCTTCATCGGATACGCCGCTTGCAATACCGTCGTTTATCGCTGCCACTCCTGTTTGGAAGGAACAGCACCTGCGGACTAAATCAGGTATTGCTGCCGCACAAGCAGTCACCAGCAGAGATCAATGGCAAGCGTTTCGACAAAATGCGGTAAAACAGCTGCGCCAACAATGGTTGAATCCTCAACAGAATATCGACATTCAAGCGGATCTTGCCTACCATAATTTGCCTGATGATTTTTATCAGTTGTTGTATCAGGATCTCGGCCGTTCACAGTGGACGGCCCCGCGTGATTATGAAACATGTCTTGCTGAGCTTTACGAGGCACAAACATCGTCCAAGGCAACAGCATTCTCTCATCCAGAATCCACACCCCAAACCAACCACGGAGCCTTGCCTTGAGTCGCCAGTCGCATCACCAATTACGAATCATCGGGGGCAAATGGCGCTCGCGTCGGTTGCGTTTCCCTGCAATTGACGGCTTACGTCCCACCCTCGATCGCGTGCGCGAGACGGTTTTCAATTGGTTGCAGCATGATGTCGAAGGTGCGCGCGTATTAGATGCCTTTGCTGGCAGCGGCGCGCTGGGTTTAGAAGCCTTATCACGTGGTGCGAAAGAAGTGGTTTTTTTAGAGAAGCACCCCAAAGCAGCCATGCAATTGAAAGAAAATCTTACTGCATTAGCAGCAACCCATGCGCAAGTTTGGGCGGGTGACGCGTTGGTTTGGTTAAAGCAACACACCGAACCTTATGATTTGGTTTTTCTTGATCCGCCCTTTGGCAAAGAGTTGTTACAACCGGCAATTGATTCGTTAATATTATTGCCCGGTGCATTGATCTACATCGAACATGAGGGAAACTTGCAGCCAAAGATTCCTGCCCATTGGATCGAACGTAAAAGTAAAACCACGAAGGATTTTTGCTTCCGTTTGTTCGAAGTTGCGGATGTGGAAAAGAGCTAGGGCAACTGCAGTACTACGCGAGCACCACCCTCTGGACGATTGCTTAACAACAACGCGCCTTTCCTGATGTGAGGCTCTTGTCCGCGAGTATGATGGGCAGCAATCATACGACTGAAATTAAGCCCTAATCCTGTGCCTCCAGGTCGTAATGATTCGATCTCACCCGCAAGAATTCTATGATCGAACCCTGGACCATTATCGTCAACTTGTATGACTAAATAGTCTGCTGTTTCATTGGCACTGATCACCACCTCGGTGGCCCCCATTTGCAAACTATTATGCAGTAGAGACGTTATCGCCAATTGCACCAGCGAATCGCAGTAATAACCTTGAAGATCTTCATCAATGACGCTGATGATCTGTCGGTCGGGGTAAAGCTGAAACACGCAATCGATGGCAGCTCGAAGCGTACTGGCAGGCCAAGCATCTTCTTTAGAAAAACTGCCCGCCTGTGGCAAACGATACAAGGCTAACATTTGCATCACGTTGCGTTGCAACTGTCGACTGCGAGAGATAAAAGGCTGTAA
>JARGOI010000385.1 GCA_029212275.1 Thalassolituus sp. | reverse complement strand
GCCGCCAGTTCGCTTAGCGGAAACGGGCGAGACCCCTGATGTATCAAGCAACTTACAGGGGATTCTTGAACACGCCATCGTGTTTGAAGATGAGGGGCTAATTGCTATTAATAAGCCTCATGGATTGGCGGTGCATGGTGGCAGTGGTGTGAGCTTAGGCTTAATAGAAGCGTTACGTAAAATTCGCCCCGATCACAGCTTTTTAGAATTGGTGCATCGCTTAGATAGGGATACATCGGGGCTCATCTTAGTGGCTAAAAAACGCGCGGTATTGACCGCACTGCAACGTATGCTGGTCGATAAGCAGGGAATCCGTAAACGTTATTTGGCACTAGTACATGGTCATTGGGATGCGAACGTTAAAGATGTCAAGTTGCCGCTGCTGCGCACTGAGCGAAAATCAGGCGAGCGCATCGTGGTTGTGGACGAAGAAGGCAAAACCGCTCACACACGCACTCAATTATTAGCAACCGGGGCGCAATATTCTTTATTAGTAGCCGAGCCTGTGACTGGACGTACCCATCAGATTCGCGTGCACACCTTATCACAAGGTTCTGTTATTGCTGGGGATGTAAAGTACAGCGACCCTATCGATGTGGAGCGCGATAAGAAAATGAATATTCGTCGCTTGTGCCTGCATGCGTGGCAATTGGATTTCCGTAACCCTCGTACTGGTGAGCAAGTGCATTTAAAAGCCGATCCTGATCGTGAGTTACGCCAAGCCTTTGTTGGTGCAGGCTGTGATTGCGAGGCTATTAAATGAGCCGGCAGCGTAAATATGACTTAATTATTTTTGATTGGGACGGCACGCTGGCAGATTCTACTGGGCGCATTGTCGATAGCATGCATATTGCTGGTGCTGCTTGCGAATTACCCAAGCTGAGCGATGATCAGGTTCGGAATATTATTGGCTTGGGACTTCCAGAAGCCATCCGTATGCTGTGGCCGGATATTAATGAAACACAAATGCCAACACTGCATGCGGCTTATGCTCAGCATTTTGTGCATGACAGTCTGGTGCCTATGGGTTTTTTTGACGGTGCCGAAACTATGCTTGATCAATTAGTGGTAAGCCGAAAATTAGCCGTAGCAACGGGCAAAAGCCGCAAAGGTTTGGATCGCATATTGGATGACCTTCAGGCTCAGCGCTGGTTTGCTGCCACTCGCTGCGCCGACGAAACCTTATCCAAACCCAACCCGCTTATGTTGCAGCAACTGCTGGACGAATTGGGCGTCTCGGTTGAATCAGCCATTATGATTGGTGACACCAGCTATGATTTAGACATGGCAGCCGCCATAGGCATGGATCGCATAGGCATGACTCACGGTGCGCATCATCAAGATGTGCTTTTGGCTTGTCAGCCACTGGCACTGTGCCATACCATCAACGAACTTCATCATTGGATTGAGAATAATGGATAACCAAGATACACAAGAGTTGGAAAGCCGTCGTCCTAACGACAACAGCAAAGAATGGAAGTTAATAGAGAAAGCGTTATTGTCTTCACAAGATGAGCAGCGTAAGGCACGGAGATGGGGCATATTTTTCAAGATACTGACGTTTGCCTATTTGTTCGCCATTTTCTTTGTTATTCGTGGCGCTAGTCAGCAAACGGATGTTAGTTTCTCGACCGGTGCTCATGTAGCCGTCATTGAAGTAAATGGAGTAATTGCTGCCGACCAAGAAGCCAGTGCGGATAACATTGTTGGTGCATTACGTGACGCATTTAAAAACAAAGAGGCTCTGGGTGTTATTTTGCGAATCAATAGCCCAGGAGGTAGCCCCGTTCAATCTGGCTATGTGTTTGATGAAATAAAGCGTTTAAAAGAAACCCGTGCTGATTTCCCGGTGTATGCCGTCATCATGGATTTGGGTGCATCTGGCGCGTATTACATTGCTGCCGCTGCCGATGAAATATATGCCGACAAAGCCAGTTTGGTGGGTTCGATTGGTGTCGTAGGTTCTGGCTTCGGATTTGTTGAAACTATGGATAAGCTAGGGGTAGAGCGTCGTACTTATACCTCGGGTGAGCACAAGGGTTTTCTGGATCCGTTTCAGCCTGAGAATCCTGAAGAACGGAAGTTTTGGGAGAACGTGTTGGATGTCACCCATCAGCAATTCATTTCTCAAGTGAGAAAAGGACGCGGTGATCGTTTAGCTAACGATCCAGATTTGTTCAGCGGTTTAGTCTGGAGCGGAGAGCAAGCTGAGGCATTAGGCTTGATTGATGGCTTGGGCTCAACCAGTTCTGTGGCGCGCGACCTACTTAATTCTGAAGAATTAATTAGCTATACGCGCCAGCCAGATCCATGGAAAAAACTGGTTGATCGCTTCGGCGTGAGCTTTGGTCGTGGCATATCCGCCTTCTTTTCTGAGCAACCAATGGTGTTGCGATGAATAATCTTTTGACATAAGGGGTAGACATACCTATGATGTCGCGCACTATGACAGAGGCCTTACTTCCCAAACGCGTCGATGGCAAAAGGTTAGTTGATAATAATCAACAACTTATTGGAATAATCGACACCAATTCATTAACTCGTTTGAGTGATGCAATTGTGCGTGGGGAGTTGCCGGTAGAGTGCCACTTGGACTTTGGTCGCGATCAAGAGCGTTTTTTGGTTGTTACTGGGCATTGTTCCAGTCGAGTGGTGATGACGTGTCAGCGTTGCTTGCAAGACGTTGGTATTGATATTAAGGGGGATTTCCACCTTGGTTTAGTACTGAACGATGAGCAAGCGAAAAAGCTACCGCGTTACTTAGAACCGGTTGAGATGGACGAGAAAGGGTATTTGGATGTTTATGCGGCGGTTGAAGACGAAGTGCTTCTTTGCTTGCCAGACTTCCCAATGCACGAACAGGGCGAATGCCAAGCGTTTATCTCAGATCAAGGCGATAACGAATCAGCTGATGAGTTCAAGCGGGAAAATCCGTTTGAAGTCTTAGCACAGCTTAAACAGAAATAGCGAA
>JARGOI010000384.1 GCA_029212275.1 Thalassolituus sp. | reverse complement strand
ACACAGCGTAAGCGATAAATGCGCTCCTCCAAATCCATGTCTTTCATCAAGTCTTCTAAGGCGAAGTTACCTTTCACTTCGCATAGGCCTTCAACACGGACATTCCAAGGGTCAGTTGTCAGGGTGCTGGCATTACGCGCTGGATCGGTTTTATTGGTGCCGAATTCGTAAAAGTTATTGTATTTGGTCGCAGCACTGTAGGGCGCAGGTTTGTCGTTAGCGCCGTAACTAGACTCGCTAGCAGAGATCACTTTTTTCTCTAGCCAATCTGGGCCGCTGGGCAATTCGGCATCAGCGTCGGGCAACACTAATGCATTAGCCGTCATAGAGCTTAAGCCAACCGCGGCGGCTAAACTGCCTTGCATAAAATGACGGCGATTTAGATAGACCTCTTTAGGGGTGATTTCTGAAGGGAGAATAGCGTTTGATTTGCGTTGTCGAATCAGCATGATCACCTCTGTCATTAGCGTTAGTGCATTTAAATGAATCGTTAAATTAATTAGACGTCGTCGCAAGTTGTTGCGGCATAAAAACACTTCGTCACAAAGCATTTGTAGACACAAAACAGATCTGATAATTCAGTCTCATCAATCGTCTACGATGTTATGTCGTTAGATAATGAAGAATTCTTACAAGGTTTATTATTTTTGTAATGTGACGGAACTGTTTGATTCTAAAACTAAGAATGAAAGCGGCTTAAAACTAAGTCGCATGGTCGCTTTAAAAAATAGTCAGTGATATCGAAGTCTTTGCCTTAACGCTGTTAACAGAGGCATTCTTACTTGCTAGCAGCACCGCGCTCTTTCCAACGTAGCCAACCTTCTTGCACTGGGCCAGAAAAAGCATAAATCATGAAAATGGCGAGTAATACCGTGGCCGGATCAATAGAAACGACGGCAAACCCCAGCACAATGGCGAGCAAGGCAACAAAAGGAATCTTGCCGCGCAGCTCTATACCTTTAAAGCTGTGATAGCGAAAATTACTCACCATTAATACGCCGGCGACCGGCACAATGATTGCCATCCACCAAGCGATATCGGCTCCCGCAATACCCATCTCACTGAACAGCCAAATATTACCCGCGACAATGGCCGCTGCCGAAGGACTGGCTAGGCCGATGAAATAGTTAGAGTCAGCAGTCCCCAATTGCGTATTGAATCGAGCTAAGCGTAAAGCGGCTCCAGCGCAATAGACAAAGGCCGCAACCCAACCGATTTTACCCAAATCTTGTAACGCCCAACTGAAGGCCACCAGCGCAGGGGCCACACCGAAAGAGACCATGTCGGCTAAACTGTCGTACTCGGCGCCAAAATCACTTTGAGTATTGGTCCAGCGTGCGACTCGCCCATCTAGACCATCCAGCACCATGGCGACAAAGATGGCGATGGCAGCATTTTCAAAATGACCGTTCATGCCTGCAACAACGGCATAGAAACCGGAGAACAAGGCTCCCGTAGTAAACAGGTTAGGTAGCAAATAGATGCCTTTATGGTCGCGTCGTGCAATCGTTGGCGTGGTTTCTAGATGACTATCAGAACTGTCGATGCGTTCTTTTGCTTTTGAAGCGGTGTCGTGATCACTCACAATAATTACCTTATATGCCGTTGAATCGATGAGCTGTAATGATTATTTGGCATCATTATGCGACAAACAAGCCATAACCGCTATGCGTGCACTCTTCTACTCGATAGAAACTTGGACTATTAACGCAAGGCCGTGTTCCACAAAGCTTGCATCAATGGTTCATTTAGCCGTTGGGTCATGGCGCATAAGCCAATCGCAAAAGACTCTAACTCGGGTCGAACCGGTAATATACGCACACGACTGGCGAGAGGACTGTTTTGCAACACTAATTCAGGCACCACGCCGACGCCTACTCCTAAGGCCACCATACTGACGATGGCCTCGTTACCAGACACTTGGGCATAAATATGTGGCTGTATTGCGCGTGCGGCGAACCACTGGTTCACGCGCGAGCGTGCCAGCCCAGACTCAGATAACACCATAGGCACCTTTCCCCAATCAACCTCAGCTTGAGCAATTTCAGGAACGGTTCCTAAGGCACGCGGTGCTATGAATAGAAGAGGAGACGACGCCATGGTGCGAAAGGTTAATTCTGATGGTAATTGCTCTGGCCGTGCGGCAATCACTACATCGGCATCGCCTGCTTCCACTCGTGGGATGGATTCTGCCGCATCCCCGGTATGAATGCGCAAATCAACGCGTGGGTAGCGTTCGCGAAAACGCGCCAGCAAATCCGCTAAAAAACTATAACTGGCTGTAACCGAACAGTACACCGTCAGCGACCCTTCCATGTCGCTGACATCGGTATTCACCAACGAGCGCAAAGACTCCCAAGCGCCCAGCGTTTGCTCGGCATGTTGGCGGAAAATCTCACCGGCAGGCGTGAGTGTTAATGGACCACTGTCACGATTAAGCAGCAATGCGCCCACTTCTTCTTCCATTCGGGTCACACGACGACTTAACGTCGACGCACTTAGATGCAATTGTTGGCCCGCACGACCTAGGTGTTGCGCCGCAGCAACCGTGATGAATACCCGTAAGTCTTTGTAATCCATAGAAACATTCGCTTTTAATAAGTGCATTGCAAATAACGCAACGACATAGCGCAAATATAGCATTTTACGCAACGGATTTCTTGCCCTATCATGCCCCCGTAATTTTTAATCCAATCGTTCAAACGAGAGCCGTGAAACTGTCATTAATGCCTTACAAACTGGGCATGCAGACACCATACTCTCGAACAACAGGAGATTGCTATGAGCAATAACTACTTTAATACGCTAAACCTACAGCAAAAACTGGATCAACTTGGTCGCTGTCGTTTCATGGACCGTTCAGAATTCGCATCAGAAGCCGAATTTCTGAAAGGCAAAAAAGTCGTCATCGTTGGTTGTGGTGCTCAGGGCCTAAACCAAGGCATGAACATGCGCGATTCTGGCTTAGACGTGTCTTACAC
>JARGOI010000383.1 GCA_029212275.1 Thalassolituus sp. | reverse complement strand
GCACTTATACCAATCGTCGTTGGCAGGAAATTTATGGGTTAAGCCTCGAAGAAAGTTTAGGGCACGGTTGGCAAGCTGGACTTCATCCAAAAGATGTAGAGCATGTTTTTACTACTTGGCAAGCAAATGCGCATCTGGGTGTTGAGTTTGAAATGAATTTTAGAACTCAGCATAAAAATGGAGAGATTCGTTTTGTACAAGCCCGTGCTAGACCCATATTTGATGCAGAATCAAACATGACTGGGTTTATAGGGTCAGTTGAGGATATTTCTGTTCAAAAAAGATTGGAGCATGCCAATGCCGCGTTGCTTAAATCCATCAGTTCACAATTCATTATTTCGATCACCGATTTAGAAGGACATATTATTGAAGTGAATGATGCATTCTGCCGCATCAGTCAGTATTCTCGTGAAGAATTAATTGGTCAGAATCATCGAATAGTAAACTCGAATCATCATCCTCGTGAATTTTTCAAAAATATGTTTGAACACATTGCCAACGGTAAATCTTGGCGTAATGACATTTCTAACAGGGCAAAAGATGGAACGATTTATTGGGTAGACAGTGTGTTAACGCCTTTAGAAAATGCGGATGGTAAGATTGATCGATACCTGTCAATTCGTAGCGATATTACCGTTAGAAAGCGACAAGAAGATGAATTACGAAAAAGTCAGGCATTGTTGAGTAGAACAGGTGAAATTGCTGGTGTTGGTGGTTGGGAGTTGGATTTATTAACGGGAACTATCTTTTGGTCCGATGAAACACGGCGCATCCATGGTGTGCCTGACGATTTCATCCCGACGCTAGACGAAGCCATCAATTTTTATGCCCCCGAAGCCCGTCCAATTATTCAGGCAGCGGTAGAGCGTGCTTTGCAATACGGTGAAGACTGGGACTTAGAGTTACCCTTTAATCAGGCCAATGGGAATGAAATATGGGTACGTGCCGCAGGCACCGTCGAGTTTATTGATAACGAACCGATACGAGTGGTTGGCGCTTTTCAGAATATCACCGAGCGTGTTAATCAACAAAAAGCGATAGAGGAAACGAACGCAAGAATATCGTTAGCAACAGACACTGGCGGCATTGGTATTTGGGAGTATCACTTAACAGGCGGCAGCCTGTTTTGGGATGAATGGATGTACAAGCTTTACGGCCTAGCGCCAACCGACGAGGCACAAGCTTACGAGCTTTGGACAAAGCATCTCCATCCTGATGATAAAGAAAAAGCGGAACAAGCCATTAATGATGCGATCCTTGGTATTGCGCCATTTGATATCGAATTTAGAATTATCTGGAACGATGGCAGTATCCATCATATCAGTGCCGCCGCTCGCCTTATTCAAGATTCGCAAGGCAACGCATTGAAATTGATTGGCGTAAACTGGGATGTGACGGACTTGTGTGAGCTTACAGAACAATTGGCCGAGCAGCATGAATTGTTGCATGTAACATTAGAATCGATAGGTGATGCTGTAATAACCACGGATGCACTTGGTAATACAAAGTGGTTAAACCCGATGGCAGAACGAATGACTGGGTGGACATTAGCAGAGGCTGTCGGACGCCCGCTTTCACAAGTGTTCCGTATTGTAAATGAAGACACACGGCTACAGGCCGAAAGCCCAGTAGAAAACTGCATAAAACAAGGAAAAATAGTCGGCCTTGCCAGTAACACTGTTTTAATTTCGCGCAGCGGCGATGAGTATGGTATTGAAGACTCTGCAGCCCCCATTCGCAATTCACAAGGTGAAATGCTGGGTGTGGTGTTGGTATTTCACGATGTGACTGAACAACGTCGCTTAAGTGGTGAAGTGAATTATCAAGCAACACACGATGCGTTAACAGGCTTGGTCAATCGTGCAGAGTTTGAAAATCGGTTACGTCGCGTATTGCACCAAGCGCATGAAAACAAAACGCAGCATGCTCTTATGTACATCGACCTAGATCAATTCAAAATAGTCAACGATACCTGCGGTCATTCTGTTGGTGATCAACTATTGCAACAAGTGACCCAAATCTTAAGAGAAACGGTGCGCACGCGTGACACCTTGGCGCGCTTAGGAGGCGATGAATTCGGTGTTATTTTAGAACACTGCTCCACCGCACAGGCCCAGCGAGTGGCACAAAAAATTTGCGATAAAATGGAGAACTTTCGTTTCCTCCATCAAACACATCGTTTTCGTATCGGAACCAGTATTGGTTTGGTCGATATCGACAATCGCTGGCCGACCGTCGCAGGCTTGATGCAAGCTGCCGATACCTCTTGTTATGCGGCGAAAGACGCTGGCAGAAATCGCGTACACACTTGGTTTGATAGTGATAAAGCAATGCGGCTTCGTCAGGGCGAAATGCAGTGGACGACACGAATTGAACGCGCCTTAGATGAAAATCGATTTGAATTATACGTGCAGTTACTTACTGATTTAAAAAATAATACAAGTGGAATTCATGCTGAAGTTTTAGTGCGCATGAGAGATATCGACGGAACCATTATTCTTCCTGGTGCATTTTTACCTGCTGCCGAACGTTATCATTTAGCGACTCGACTTGATCGCTGGGTATTGCGAAATACCATCGACTGGTTGATTTCGCGGACAGAGGCGGATGCACCGATCAATATGTTATGCATTAATTTATCTGGACAATCGGTAGGTGACAGAAGTTTCCATTTACAAGCGACACAGATGCTTAACGACGCTGGCAATAATATATGTCGTAAAATTTGTCTCGAAATTACTGAAACCTCAACCATCACAAATTTAGCCGATGCCTCTTTATTTATTGAACAAGTAGGTAATCTCGGCGTTCGAGTCGCACTTGATGATTTTGGGGCGGGCGCCTCTTCCTTTGGCTATCTCAAAAATCTTGCGGTGGATATATTGAAAATTGACGGACAGTTTATTCAAGATTTAGTTGATGACCCTTTGGATGACGCTGCGGTTCGATGCTTTGTTGATGTTGCCCGACTAATTGGTTTAAAAACCGTTGC
>JARGOI010000382.1 GCA_029212275.1 Thalassolituus sp. | reverse complement strand
AGCTGATGCGTAAAGCCGCTCATGCCACCGAAGCGGGCATGCAAGCGGGTATGGACGCGTGTCATGCAGGTGCTACCGAAAACGAAATTGGTGCCGCAGTCAGTGCCGCCATGTTCCGAGCCGGTGGCGAGCCGCCGTCCGTTATGCCCTATGTTACTTCTGGGCCACGTACCATGATTGGTCACGCCACGTGGGAGGGTCGCGTTGTACAACCCAACGAGCACGTCTTTTTAGAAGTCGGCGGATGCTACCGTCGCTATCACACCGCCATGATGCGCACAGTGGTGTTAGGGCAACTCAGTGAGTCGATGTACAAAGCGCAAGAAACTATGAAGCTCGCGCTCAATACTATGCACGAGACTATTCAGCCGGGCATGACCGTCTCCGATGTCGACAATCTGATTCGTAACATCATCACCCACAACGACGTCGGTGCACGACTGGTGACGCGTTCGGGCTATTCCATTGGCATCGCCTTCCCACCCAGCTGGGATGAGGGCTACATTTGCAGCCTTAAGCAAGGCGACTCGACCGTGTTAAAAGAAGGCATGACCTTTCACGTGATTCCATGGATGTGGGGCGTCGACGGCGACAAAACCTGTGGCATTTCCGACACCATTCGCATCACTGATAAAGGCTGCGAATCCTTCTTTACCATGGAACGCGATTTTGTGGTGAAACCGAATGAGCCCAGTAGCCCGAGCATGACGTTGCAGTCACCACCCAAAGCTCAACCAAGCTCGGCGAGTGCTAAATCAGAGCCAGCGCCAGAAGCAAAACCAGAGCTGACAAGCAACGACAATAAGCCGCAAAAGAAATCCGCAAAAAGCAGCTAAATGCTGCATAAGGAGAAGACGATGAGTCAGATGCTCAATGTCACTAATCCCGTTAATGGGAAATCATTACACAGCTATCCGGCGCTCGACAGTGCCAGCATAGACAGTACCATTGAACGCGCCAACAGTGCATTTGCACAATGGCGCAAAACCACCTTTGCCGAACGTGCTGCCGTGCTGAAAAAGGTTGCGGCCTCACTACGCGACGCCAAGCCAGCCTTGGCCAAAATGATGGCTGAAGAAATGGGTAAGCCAATCAAAGAAGGCCTAGCAGAGGTTGAAAAAGCCGCGTGGTGTTCGGAATATTATGCCGAGCACGCCGAGCAATATTTAGGGACCGAAACCCTACCCTCGGATGCCTCCAGTAGCACAGTGTACTATCAACCTTTAGGCACCCTGCTCGGCATTTTGCCGTGGAACGCGCCTTTGTGGTTAGCCGCGCGTTACTTTGCACCGGCCCTAATGGCTGGCAATACCTGCGTACTTAAACACGATCCTAACGTGCCCGGATGTGCTCAAGGTATCGCCGATGCCTTCAAAGTTGCCGGCGTGCCCGATGATATTTTGGTCAACTTGCCAATTACCACGTCATTGGTCAGCGAAGCCATTCGCCACCCCGCCATTCAAGCCGTGTCGTTTACTGGCTCGGCCAAAGCAGGTGGCATTGTCGCCGCTACAGCAGCTGGTGAAATCAAGCACTCGGTGTTAGAACTGGGCGGTTCTGATCCTTTGGTGGTATTGGCCGATGCCGATCTCGACACCGCCGCCGACATCGCCACCTTGTCGCGTACGATCAATGCAGGACAATCTTGCATCGCCGCCAAGCGCATCATCGTTGTTGACGAAGTTTACGATGCGTTTGTCGAAAAACTGAAAACACGACTAGAGAAACTTAAGCTGGGCGATCCGCTGCTCGAAGATACCGACATTGGCCCCATTGCACGCGATGACTTACGTCAAAACCTGCATCGCCAAGTGATCGAAACACGCGAAGCCGGTGCTAAGTGTTTACTGGGCGGGAAAATGCCCGAAGGCGAAGGCTTCTTTTATCCGGTGACATTGTTGACCGACGTCACTGCAACAATGTGCGCATTTAAAGAAGAAACCTTTGGCCCCATCATGGCCGTGGTAAAAGCCAGCGATCCAGAACACGCGCTGACGCTAGCCAACGACACCGAATATGGCTTGGGCGCTTCGGTTTGGACCAAAGACATGAGAATGGCCCAGCACTTTGCCATGGAGCTGAATGCCGGACAGGTCGCCGTGAATGGCATCGTAAAAACCGATCCGCGCCTACCCAGTGGTGGCATTAAAAAATCGGGCTTTGGTCGCGAGTTAGGGCCGCATGGTATTAAAGAGTTTGTGAATGCAAAGCAGATTTGGATTAAATAAACTCTAGCCCATAAAAAACCCCAGCATTCGCTGGGTTTTTTGCTTTCTTCGATAGCTGTATTTTAATAGCTAACAAATTTGCTGACATGCTGAGTTTTATTTAGCATCATCCGACAACTTGGCTGCAGCCGCATCTATTTTAGCCGTTGCTGCGTCAGCAGATTCTTCGGTTTCTTCACCCAAGTTCTTTATCGCGACGTCTAGCTTTTCTAATAAATCTTCAAGGTTTTCTTGGCTTTCTTTCATCGAACGAACCGCTATTTTCGTTTCTGAAATAGCTTCTTTAGTTTGGGTTCGCGCTTCAGAATACGCTTTTTGCAACGCCGATTTATCAGAATCGTCACTGCATGCAGCTAAAAAAGTAGTAGAAATAATCACAGCCGAAGCCATCAATAGAGATTTCATGGTAAATCCTTAACATAGTTTCAAATAAGTAGAACATTATAAAAGACTAGAAAGACATCGAAAAGTTCGATGTTGTCATCACCGTACTTTAAAATATTAGGCGATTAAATATCAAAACATTTAACTTTATAGTTAGCAGGCTGACCCATAGCGTTTTCTCAACGAATCAACGAGTACCAAATAACTTATCACCAGCATCACCTAAGCCGGGCAAGATATAACCATTTTCATTAAGCTTCTCATCAATAGATGCAGTATAAATATCCACATCAGGATGTACTTCCTGTACCGCTGCAATGCCTTCGGGTGAAGCGACTAGAAATAAGCCCATTATATGCATACAGCCTTTTTGTTTTAATAAATCAATCGTTGCG
>JARGOI010000381.1:1665-3007 GCA_029212275.1 Thalassolituus sp. | reverse complement strand
TGGGGTGATGACATCGTTATCGGTGACGTAACTCAAGCCGCTTACCTAGGTCCTTGGATTTGGAAAGCTGCAGTAGAAAAAGCTGGTTCATTTGATATCGATAAGATTAAGAAAACCTTACCTGGCATCGAAATTACCTCAGCACCTGAAGGTTATGTGAAAGTCCATGAAAACCATCACTTGTGGTCAAAAACACGAATTGGTCATGCACAACTAGATGGACAATACAAAGTAGTTTACGAAAGCCCAGAACTGATCGAACCTAACCCATTCCCAGAGGGTTACCAGTAAGACTGGACGCGGCTCTAAAGCAACTTTAGAGCCGCACCTTTATTCATTAATCACTGGGAGATCAAATATGTTCGCTGAATATACCGCCTCTGAGCTGACCTCAATTTTTGCTATGCAAGGATTTGCCGGTCTTATTTTATTTTCTGTTTTCGTTCTTATGGCACTTGGCTTAGCCATTATTTTTGGCCAGATGGGCGTTATTAATATGGCCCACGGCGAATTTATGATTCTTGGTGCCTACGTTACTTATCTTGTTTCACATCTGTTTTCTGATTATTTACCAGAAAGCATTTACAGCAGTTATTTTTTAATTGCCATGGTGCTCGCCTTTATTGTCGCAGGGGCCTTAGGGGCGTTTGTTGAATGGGTGATGATTCGTCATCTTTATAAGCGTCCACTGGATACACTATTAGCCACGTGGGGCTTAAGCTTAATTATGCAGCAAACCTACCGTACCGTATTTGGTGCGCGCGAAGTGGGTGTTGTGTTACCTGATTGGTTAATGGGTTCGGTGCAATTAACTGACATGATCGAAATTCCGATCAACGGTATTTTTGTAATGATTTTAACAATCATTATTACTGTTGGTGTTGCCTTAATGATGCAGCGTTCTCGCTTGGGTAAACAAACTCGTGCGGTTGTGCAAAATCGACCTATGGCGGCTGCCGTTGGTATTAACACTGAAAAAGTAGACCGTTTAACGTTTGCTCTTGGTTGTGGTATTGCCGGGATCGCAGGATCAGCCTTCACCATGATTGGATCCACTGGCCCAACCTCTGGTCAGCTTTATATCGTTGATACTTTCCTTGTGGTTGTGTTCGGCGGTGCCGCCAGCTTGTTGGGAACGGTTGCTTCAGCCTTTACGATTTCACAAGCGCAATCAACCATGGAGTTTTTCCTCAGTGGTTCGATGGCAAAAGTACTTACCTTGCTCACGGTTGTCGGCATATTAATGCTGCGTCCAGAGGGCCTCTTCACTCTGAAAATTCGTCGCTAGGAGGCTCATTTAAATGAATAAAATCACAGAATTTGTCGCACGTAATCAATACAG
>JARGOI010000381.1:0-1565 GCA_029212275.1 Thalassolituus sp. | reverse complement strand
TTTATCATTGCCGTTGCCATGTTTAAACGTCGTGTTGGTGGTGTGTACTTCGCCATTATTACGCAGGCAATCGCTGCCATTTTGACCATCTTAATTATTGGTCAACAAGGCTATACCGGTGGTGTGAACGGTATTACCGATTTACGTACACTAAACGGTTGGGACATTCGTACTGATAGCGCTAAGTACATTTTGTATTACGTTAACGTTCTGATGTTGTTTATTTGTCTTTTCGTCGCGGCCTTTGTGATTAAAAGCAAACTAGGACGTCTGTTAGTTGCTATGCGTGAACGTGAAGATCGTGTACGTTTTTCTGGCTACGACGTTTCAAACTTCAAGATCTTTATCTTCTGTTTGGCAGCCACTATTTCAGCAATCGGCGGCGCGATGTTTACTTTGCAAGTCGGCTTTATGTCGCCGTCTTTCGTTGGCATCGTGCCTTCCATTGAAATGGTTATCTTCTGTGCCTTAGGTGGTCGCCTATCGATACTTGGCGCAGTGTACGGCACCTTATTAGTGAACTACGCAAAAACCAGCTTTTCTGAATCCTTTCCTGAGCTTTGGTTGTTCGCGATGGGTGCCTTGTTTATTGGTGTGGTCATGGCCTTTCCAAATGGTTTAGCTGGCATTTATCAGACTTATATCGAACCTCGTCTGACGTCTAAAACTAAGAAAAAAGAACCAGAACCTGCTGCGGTCGCGTCTGATAAAGAGGAGAAATCTCATGCTTGAATCTAATGTTCACATTGCTAAAGAATTCGTTTTAAGCGTTGAAGGGTTAACGGTTTCTTTTGACGGATTCAAAGCAGTCAATGATCTTTCTTTGTATGTCGAAGAAAATGAAATCCGGGTCATCATCGGTCCTAACGGTGCGGGTAAAACCACCGTACTGGATTTAATTTGTGGCCGTACCGCAGCAACCGAAGGTTCGATTAAATTTAAGGGCAAAGAACTCACTAAAATGAAAGAACATGAGATTGTTCATGCAGGGGTAGGAAGAAAATTCCAAAACCCATCGATTTATGAAGATCTCACGGTGTTCGAAAATTTAGAGTTGTCCTTTCCTCGTGGTCACAATGTATTCGGTGCTTTGTTTTTCCGTCGTGATCAAGAAGTGATCGATAAAATCAACGAAATCGCTGCGATGATTTTCTTAGGCGATAAATTACAAATGTCGGCTGACTTACTTTCGCACGGACAAAAGCAGTGGTTAGAAATTGGTATGTTGTTAATTCAAGATCCTGAATTACTCATGTTGGATGAGCCTGTGGCCGGCATGTCAGTTTCCGAGCGCAAACAAACCGCCGATTTATTGCACCGTATCACCCAAGACCGTTCGGTATTGGTGATTGAGCATGACATGCAATTTGTTGCCGATATTGCTGACCGCGTTACCGTTCTGCATCAGGGCAAAGTGCTATCTGAGGGTTCGATGGAGCGTGTACAAGCCGACCCCAAAGTTATTGAAGTTTATTTAGGTCATTAATATGCCATTCCTACAGGTGAGAAGATTATGCTGCAAATAACCGATTATTCCGTTGCGTATGGCCAAAGCACCATTATTG
>JARGOI010000380.1 GCA_029212275.1 Thalassolituus sp. | reverse complement strand
AGCTTCGATGTAGAGCGTGTCTGCAAACGTTTTTACCGGAGCAGTCACGCCCCAGGCTTGTCCCATCATAATGCGTACTTTAACGCCATCAATCGTTAAGGCTGGAATATCCTTACTGGGATAATGATAAAAAGCGGGCTCAATTTCTTCGTATGCTTCAGGCAATGCCAACCACAATTGCAGACCATGTAACCGATGAGGTTGAGCCGTAACTTCAGGACGTTCACGTTCGGAATGCACGATACCACGCCCAGCAACCATTAAATTGATATCGCCGGGAACAATGGCTTGCTGGTTGCCAAGTGAATCGCGATGAAATATTTCGCCTTCAAAAAGATAGGTGACTGTAGCCAAGTTGATATGCGGATGTGGCCTCACATTAATGCCCTCACCCGCTTTAAATTCAGCCGGTCCCATATGATCAAAGAACACCCAAGGACCAATAGAACGACAACCTTTTGTTGGTAACGAGCGACGTACTGAAAAACCTCCCAGATCTTTCTGCTTAGGTTGAATCAGCATTTTGATCTTGCCTTCGCCTTCGTTTACACGACAGGGATGTTCAGGGTTTTGTTGTTCAACGCTCATAGAATATCCTCTGAAAATCGCAACACAATCTATTATGAGTAAGACGGTTAAGGAACGTTTAGGTGTCGCTTTAATATCGCAGTATTGCGAATATTCGCTTTAAAATAAATATCAAAAACATCACCAAGCAGTGGAATTAAACCGACTAAAAAATCGAGTCCAATATTAAATAGCATTCTTGCTATAACAAAAAAACCGGCATTGGCATGCATCGCTAAATAGATAGGATAGAGAGAAAGAGCCAACCCAACACTGTCACCGATGCCCGGAATAAAACCTACCAAAGAGTCAAACCCCATGCGAAAACGGGTAAATGGGATGCCAATACTACTATCAGTGAATCGGCTGAAACGCTCAAGTTTTTTTATTAAATGCTCATTCGTTTCAGCGTTATTCAGCATAGTTTTTGTCGCTCATGCACAGCAATACTTTCTAGAAAGCCGCAACTAAAACGAATACTAAAATACCACCAGCAGTGACAGCGATGGTTTTGTTTTTTAGCATTGGTGATTGCAACCCTAAAATGAGACCTGAAATCAAAATCAATACCAAGCCAACGGCTAATACCTGTTGTAAAGTTCGAAATATTTGCGGGCCATGACCTTTATGCAGCTCCATCATGGCTGCGACTAAACTGGGGGAAACGGGGGTAAATTCTACACCTTGTGGTGTTTGTTTGATTTCATAGTAATCGCGGCTAGTTGGTCGTGTTTGCATCATTGAGCCACGATCTTTGAGGTACTCAAAACCATCATCCAAACCTGCACCTGACAAAAGTGATTTAATATGTTCGATGCCGGCGTCATCGTTGCCTTTTAACTCAGCGCCCGCAATAACTATCGGCGTGCCTTTGTCCATACTGCCTTTAATATCAAAGAGATATAATCCACCAGACACTGCCATAATAACAATCATTGGCGTAAAAAATGCCGCTAGGTACAAGTGAATGGTCATCAGAGTTTTGCGAGACATGGGTGTTCCTTAATTTGAATAAGTAGTTTGGAGAATATCATCGGTAATTTGGGTTACAAGTCTAACCTTATTCGACTTCAGCCGTCGTAAAGTTTTGTCGAAGGTCAGACGAAGATTTTACCCGAATTAAAATATCTCGTTATAACTCATTCTTAGTAAACTCGTTACTTATTAAAGAATATCTGCACGGGATTGACCTAGATCATTTGCAAGTACTTGCGACCACTCGCGCATCGCCGCTATCCCGCTTTGAACTCCCATAGTATAGGCTTCGTTTAAAATTCTAGCGTCGGTCGTGAACTGCCCTGCAGCAAAACTAGAATGAGGACAAAGTTCGATAATTTCACAATCGTGCGGCGGATTACGAATAAAGTTCAAGGTCTCATTGTATTCAATATGACGCCGTTGCAAGCGCTTGGCGACCACAGGATAATCACGTAATAGTGTTGGAAAGATAGGTCCAAGACGGTAAGCCTGTTTTTGGTACTCTTTGGCATTGGACCGCACCACCAAAATACGTCGTGCACCACGTCGATAGGCTTCGCGCACGGGCAGCGAGTCCGAAACTCCACCGTCCAACCATTGTTTGCCTAAATATTCTACGGCAGCGCGATAAGCTATAGGCATCGCCGCCGAACATTTTACCGCTTGGAATAAATCCTGCTTTTCTGGGGTTAAATATTCTGCTTCGCCAGTGTGAGCATCGGTTGCAACAATAAATAGTCGACCACGATATTCATCAATTCGGTCTAATCCTAGTGGCAATTCCTGTTCAGTGACGTCCCACAACCAATCAATATCAATCAGGTGACCACCTTTAAAGAATCGACGCTTACTTTTAAATTCGGGACGACGACAATAATCAGTGATGACCTTATATGTACGACCGTATTGTTTGCCTAAATACGCCGCCACGGCTGACGCTCCAGCAGAGACACCGAAGTACATATCAAACGGATAGAAATCGTTGCGGATAAACTCATCGAGAACGCCAGCGGCATATATTCCGCGCATAGAACCGCCTTCAATAATCAGGGCCGATGGCGTTGCTGATGAAGTGGTATTTGAAAGCGATGATGTCATAGATAAACTGTCTTGAAGCGTCGACTCGTTAGCATTCATGGGCGATACCCTTCGGCATGAAAAATTCATCTTATATCGACACTTTTTACTCGATACAGTTCAGTGACATATGGGCCATTCTTTATGGTTATTGCGACTTTTAAACGGTGCTTGATTGGCTATTTAACGCTAAAATAGTCATAAAAGTTAGAGGTATTATTGACCTCAATTATTCTCTTACGTTTTCCAGCGCTAGTATTAAGGGAATGATATTTGTAAGGAAACGATGTTTATCTCCTCCACATCCATTGTCATAAGACGAACACCACAGGAATCAATATGACTTACCCACGCGATATGATCGGTTATGGCAAAAACCCGCCCCATCCC
>JARGOI010000012.1 GCA_029212275.1 Thalassolituus sp. | reverse complement strand
TAGCCACAGTGGCAAACAACTGGCTGGGGTAGATGAAGTAACCCTTGGTTTTAATAGCATCGTCTTTGATGTCTGCCGTGATCACCTCATCTCTCAGCGCGGCGTAATGAATACTGTAGTCACCGGCTTCAATATAGAGGGCAAAGTTTTCACTGATGAAGCGGTAAAACAGGGTGCCGAGGACATATTGTTTAAAATCCCAGCCGTCTACTGAGCCGCGCACATCGTTGGCAATGGCCCAGATCTGGCGTTGCAGGGCGGCGCGTTGTTGGTTGCTTGTCATTCTGTAGTTCCTGTTGTTTTTCTTGGTATAAGTCGTTTACTAGTTGCCGTTAAATATCTTATTAAATGATCTTTATCTTTTAACGGGCAATCCTGTTTATTATTGGGTCAGCTCAAGTAGATCGCCTACTTGGCATTCAAACAGCAGGCACAGCTTCTCAATGGCTTCCAGATCCACTTTCTGGGCCGTTTCTTTGTAGAGCAACGTCACCGTGGCGCGGCTGAGCCCCGTTTCTCTGGCAACGTCGGCAATACGCACCTTGTGTTCGCCCATCATGCGGGCGAGATGGCAGCGGATCATGGCTGTACCTCTAGTATTTGGTTCTTAGAAATAGCACCCGAGCATACTACTAATTGCAGGTTTATGTAGCATTTTGTGAGATGAAATTGAATTATGTAGGCCTGTCGCTGAAAATGGCTTGGTTATTTCCAAATTACTAGGGGTTACGCGCTACATGCGCAATTGTACGTAACTTCAGTAAAGTCGGGGCATCGCGCCATTGGAGGCTACCGCCTCGATGGATCTGAAAGGTGCCGGACATTGCTCTCTGGCAGTTGGGCACGGAGCCGTTGGTTCTCCAGTGTGATTTCCAGAATGAGTGCTTGGGCACCCAGCAATTGACCTAGAGCTTTATCGCGCTGCTCCCCCAGAGCCTTGTATTTCTCTTTTAGATCACTGTTTCTCGACCTTTGAGCAAGCATCATTTACCTAGGAAATTTTTGGGCTTGCTCATCTTTGTAGGCCTCGATCCAATCTTGAATCTCTGAAACCAACTCAGGAAATCGCATTCTACGAATGCGCAGAAGAGTCTACGCCAGCTTCTTTAGCAACATTATTCTGACTAAGCGGGGTGCTCTTAGGAAGTAGATCCGGCTTGCCTGACTTTAGGCGCTTAAACACATCACGAAATTTCAGTAATTGCTACGTCGATGCCTTTTTTATTTAGGTAAGTTTTGTCGCCATTGTCTACACCAAACATTTTACGATTTCTAGCATTTGCTGAGAAATGGCACGCTGCTAGTCCACGCTTATATCCCTATACCGCTAGTGATTTATGTAGTGCGTTTAATCCAATTAACGACTCTCTTCGCCCAAGGATCAATAACCTCAGGGGGAAGGGCGCCAGGATGTTTAGACTTAGGGTGAGGTATGCCTGTATATGTCTTTTCGCCTAGCTGCTCTTTAAAGAAGTCAGTTGGCCAGGCAAGAGATTTCTTCATAATATGTTGAAGAATTTTTTTCTCATTATCACTTACCCAGCCTGACGTAGACTTGAGTAGCATAGTTGAGAGTTTCGCTGCTCCATCGGAGGTATCTATTTCCAGTAGCGTAAAGAACTGATCGCTAAAATCCAGCTCGACATAAGCCAAACAACGAGGGTTTTGGCTGTCGGACAACCAATGCTTCTTCCCATAGCCGAGCTTAGGCAGTTTTACTACGCCTTTTCTGATTAACTTAAAGCTATGTTTAGCAACTACGCAATCGACCATCTTGAAGAAGGATTGAAACTTTCCAATATACAGATGGGCATCGTCCGATTGATCATCTAGGTTATTCCATGAGCCTCCAGGTAGATTACCGGACTCTTCTTTTTCATTAGGGCTAAGATCATTGTCCAACACATCCTTCTCGCCAGCACCAATGATATTGTTAACGGACTTTGTCTTACTCGGGACACGGTTTGTTATGTGTGGGTTTTTAAAAGACACCGCTACTCGATCTGAGATAAGCGCTATTGTAGCTTTATCAGAGTCTGTGAGCTCGTCATCATCCAAATCGAATTGCTCTGGCGATTCCCCTTTGTTGCCATCACCCTTGGTTGGTTTACCGCCAACTTGCCGCTCATAGCCTGGATGATAAAAATCTATTTCTCCTTCAACGTCTGAAGGCAATTTATCGAGCTTACTCACTTCCCATACAAAGAAGGTATTGGAGCTACCGTCTTCCCAACCACTAGCCTCTAGCTCAACACCCGTAAGAGGTGGCGGTGTAAATTGAAAGTTCCAATGCTGATAATTGTTGTGCTGATACTTGCCTTTTATTAACTGGACACAAATACTTTCAAAAGAGGCCCTAGCTTCATGGTCGAGTAGTACCCAACTGAGAAAACGCCTGTTGTCATCTCGGTTAAAGTAATACATGGGGTATTCCGCTCCCTCTCGAACGACAATCAAGGGCTTTCCGTCATCTCTTTTGCCGACAACAAAGTCTTCAGCCAAAGCATTATGCTGAAGACTTAGACGAGCCAAAAACGGGTCATGATAAAAAAGCACACGAGCCATTTCTAGTTGTGGGATAAACACCCGAGTGCTTCCAACCTGCACAACAAAACACAGTTGGTTGCCGTCTTTACCATGACTATGCGCTTGATACGCAAGGCATTCAGACGCCTTAGCCACTTCCCAATTCTGGGAATTTTGAATTAAGAAATCAACTGGCCAGCCAGCAAATTCATGCTGTATCGTCGGATTTAAAACACGCTTTCTGGCAAGTACTGGTATATTGCTGAATTGCATACTCTGCGAAGTCCCACCATTAAAGTCAACGTTGATCGCCCAAGATTTTCTGTCTTTGCCACGGAAAAGAGAGCCGATTCCAAGTACTCTGGAATCATCATCCAGCTTTTTAAACCTTGCGTTACGTTTGCTCACTTAATATCTCCTTTAAAAGCTCTGCAACAATATCTGTCATTCGCTCATCACTTAAACCAGCTTCTCTAAGCAAAGACCAACGCTTAACTTCCTGCCCTAGCTCTTTCATCGACAAATGGGCACGGGTAAGCCTTCGAGCCTGATACTCAGCCGTGCTTTCGGAATAAAGGGCAAGCAATGTTGAGCAACGAGGTAGACGATGAAGGTTTTTTTCGACTGTTGCTCGATGATCAAGCTGGTGAATCAGGAATGTTCTGCTTAAGTGTGGTGCGTTTAAGTCGTCAGATAGACTTTCATTAGCGCGGCGCAGATCTCTAGCAATTTGTCTGTCTCGTTGTGCCCAGTCGACACGTTTGTTAACCGTTTTATTATCGGCATGATTGACACTATTGATATAGATCAACCAGTCGTAGTGGTTTCGATAAAGCCTCGTATAGAGTGCTGGTTTTTGCTGGCGGGCTGCCTTTGGAGGACTCAGTTCAAGTAGCTGTTTCCAGTGGATTTGATCTTGGCCCAATTGGATTTCAGTAGTTGACTCCTGTAATTTTGCATGGGAGCATTTTTTACTACAATTCACCATTCTTGATGCTTTTTCAATAGCATCGCAAACACTGATCGCTCCATTCGAAAGAGCTGATATAACTACAATATGCTCTGCAAAGCTGAAGCTTTTCCTATGCTTTCTGAATAGTCCTCGCAGCCATGATGTTTCCGTACCAGATGGAAGAACACCTGCACCTGAAAGCCAACGTTTACCCCAAAACTGGATTACGGTTTCGTGAATCCTCGTATGATCTATCCTTCGACCGTGTAAATACCCCAATTTTGACGCAAAGTGCTTATAGAATGAAGTCCATTGAGAAAAACTGACTCCTTCATTTTGAACCTTCAATAATTGAGCAGCTTGATTAGAAAAAGCTCTATCAACAGCCTCGCCTTTAACTGGCTCCAGTATTTCAGCCGCTTCAACAGGAATATGAGAATGTCGGTGCTCTCCGTCAAGCTCGATACTTGTAATATTTAAGAGTCCGTGAGCTGGGCATACCTTTAGTAAGGGGATCTGCCAGGTTCGATTCCAAAAGCACTCACCGTATTTAGACTTCTGCTCATTCAAACACTCAACGCAGACAAAGAGCTTGGCCTTTGCCTCAACTCTTGAAGCCGCGATGCCACTTGCTAAATGAGCCGCACCTTGTGAGCTACCGCTCATCCACTCTCTTAACTTGTTATTTCTCTCTTGAGGGAGAAACGGGGCATAGATAGGCCACAATGTATGCCGAGAGATAAGGGTTCTGGCATCTAAACCAAGCGAATCGCTGTATTGACTTGCTAACTTTCCAACATGACTTGGTAGATCTACAGTGGCAATCACTCCACGATTATTAAATACCTTATCCAACAGTTGCTTAGGCGATGTGTCACCATCATGCACACCTGCTCTTGCTATTGTGCTATACAGCAGCTCTTCAGAATAAGGAGCGGGAAATCCTAGCATTAGTGGCCAGCAGCCCAACCATCTAAATCGAACATATCACCGTTTTTATCAAGTCGTTCAACCAGTGAAAGTCCCTCTTCTTTACAATAAGCATATTGATACCTTAGATCAGTAACGTCTAAATCAAGCCAATCTTTTTCCTTAACTTTAGTTTTAGACTTTTCTTGCTTTAATGGCGCTTCATTTGATTTGTACCAGTTCACCAAGACTGGGATCATTTCATGGAGGCTATAGTCTGGGTGCTCTTTAAAAACCCGCTCTACCAGTTTGGCAACACTCTGCTCATCAAAGGATTCTTCAATCTGCAAAATCACATTATATAGACGCAGTGCATCCTGCTTACCACCAAATAATCTTTCCTCTTGCTTCTGAACGACATTCAAGATTTCCGCGCCCAGCTGAATAATCCGTTTATCTAGATCTACGACACGCATATCTGAGTACTTTGTAATTTTGTCGGCATCACCCGACCTTAATGCATCCAGCATAGGGTGAACGGGCTTAAGCTCCTGCTGGTATACCGACTGTAGAATGCCCACAGTAATTCGTTCTTTCTTATTTGCTATGGCACGAAGCTGAGCTAATACAAACAGCTTTACAACAATATCTAGGACACCTTGGGATAAGTCATACCAACAATCTCTAATCTCATCAGTGAGAGGGTCATCTCCGTGTTTCAGCCACTGATACTTCCAGAGGCTGTCTGACAACCTAATCCAATTAAGGTTTGACTCCTTTCCGTAGCCTTTAGAAACATATTGTGGAATAGTCTCCCAATAAATGGAGCCAAGACCGGCACTTCGTCTCCCAGATTGTAATTCTAGTTCAAAAATTGGGCGAGCCTTTGGCGTACCCACTAACACGATCGGAATGCCTACTGTATTTACGAGTTCAACAAAAAATTCTAACATTTGTTCCTTGCCACCTGAACGCACCTGGCTTAATCGCTGTATCTCGTCGATGACCAAAATTCCTATCGCGCGGTTATTTGCCGTTTGCCGCATCAAAGCCAGCATTTTTGGAACAGACAGGCGTTGTTTTGCATAACGGCGTTCGTAATCCGAACCCAACACGCTATCAACAGCACTAAAGAAGTTAAGACACAGGCTTTCAAGGTCGCCATTACTCGGGCATTCGATCTTTAAGTAAGTCACCTGAAAGAAATTTTGCTGCTCGTGGTAGATCACTTGCGGATAATTTTCCAGCACCCGTTCTAAAGAGCTGGTTTTGCCACTTCCTGAGATACCCACTAAAGACATGCTTCTCGCTGTGGTTTTTTCAACAGCGAAATTTGCTGTGACTTCCCCTCCAGACTTGATCAGCTCGTAGCCTTCTTGCAGCTTTCTGTTTAGTGAACCGTCACTGATGTTTCTGCCGACGTACCCCATGCGAAGCATCATGTCGATTTTCTCTTGCAACTGAACATGTTGCGAGAGAGGTTGAAAATAATCATCCAACAGCGAAACGACCATGTGCATTCTGGATTTAGGATCCGCCAGCCGATCAGAGGGATGAAAACCTACCTGCCCCTTGATGCTCTTGCCTGCTTGAGCAACGGACAAGATGGGAGGGAGTGCTTCAATAAAGGGGTTACCATCGTAACGTTTTATACCTGTTGACTGGTAAGACGCTGTAACAAAATGATTAGGCTGTTCCATTAATTGTCTCCATCATCAAACAATTCGTCTTCAAAATCCGGGTAGTCATCACTATCTTCAGGCGGAGTTAGATGAACTACCTTTGCAAGTTGCTCGCGCTCAGGCCTTTTTGGTCGACGCTGACCCCGTTCTTTCGCAAGCTGTTCAGACCGTGCATGACTGACTCCTTTCATTCGCTCTACATTTGTAGCGCTTGTCTTCGGTGTTTGTTTAATTGCCGACGAAATGATGCCTTCAACACGATCTTCATGATGCTTGCGAAGTTTGTCAGCTTGCAGGTTATCTTTCGCACCTTGCACTTTGATCTGTCTCTGTTTACGCCAAACTTCCCAAAACGTTACACCCCTAAACTCCCTCGATAAATCAGTAATGCGGCATACCCAATGGGCTCGACTTCCTCCGGTATGAAATAAATAAATCTCATCGGCAAAATTTGGATCAAAAGCGACCTCAACTTTTTTAGGCCTATTTGATTTGTCCGAGCGATGCATCCAGCCAAGTTCGACAATTTCAGAGGCAGAGTAGTAAACACCAAATAGACATATACCTTGTGCTGATACACTGGCTTTCTCTCTCGGCAACAGTGCAATACGCATCGATTCCGGATTAGCTTTACGTAGGCGACCAGTTCGATTTTGAAGCCCCCAATTCCAAAGATGAATCGGTATTGATGGTAAATCTGCAGGCATGTCCTTCGCTCGGTCATACTTCGTCATTGGATCTACAAAATTCCTCATAACGATTGATGAAACTATGATTTCGGTAAACTCCGAGATAGTTAATTTGCCGTCAAGCCAATAGTTTTTACCGCCTCTCTTTCTTATGGTTGGGCCAACCACTTCTCCTGGAGTAAATTTCTTGAATTCTGCTTGGAGCGTCCGAAACCTTTGTTCGACGATTCCTTTCGCATCTCCTCGATAAGGGGGTGTATTTTCGACCCTAACTCTATAACTTGATTCTAAACCTTCAATCTGATGACCGATAAGCTCTCCTCGATCAGCAAGTATTGCTTCTGGCAAACCAGGAGCAGGCCAAGAAAAACTATCAGTTTCAATCTCTAAATCTTTGAATAATTGGCTCTTGTCGTTTAACGCCAAATGAAGCGATTGTATTGCCGCAACATAAGACGGGTTTTCAAAACCGATGTACCAGCCAACAATTAGTCTCGAAAAAACATCTATTACAATATAAACAGTAGGTCGCCCGACAGGCTGATTTCGGTCATGGTCTGATACTAATATTACATCGGCAATCGTGGCATCTATCTCATAACGCGATCCAGGCCCTAAAGCTTGAATAGTTGCGGTACTATGCAGAGGGCGGACATCTTTTTTATAAATGATATCTGATACACCCGCCTTTATTTTATCAACATTCTTATATTCGCGGTCTAAGAAGTAACTTAGTTGGCGCTTCGTTGGTTTTTCTGATTCAGGTACACCAGGGAATATGTTGTCATAAAGCCCTTTGAATTTACGGTGCGCTCGTGCAATAGAGAATTGCTTCTTGAAAATGTATTTATCAATAATTATTCGGAATAGTTTTTCAGTTTGCTCATCTACTATCGCACCTGTTCCTTCCATGATTTTTCTTGGGCGGCCGAGTTTTTTGTCATTAGCAATCCGTTTCTGACCTTTCGCTCCTGAGTTTTTGTAATCAGGAAGCAAGGCATTTGGCACCTGTCCTCTTTGCCAATAACGACGAATCAACTTATAGACATATGGCCTTGAAACGTCACCAGCATCGAGAATATTCACAACATGTTTTGCTCGAATCTTTTTTATATAAAAATTAGCATCTTCGATTAGCGGCTTAATAATTTGATAGTTTCTATCTCGAATCATTGATTCTTTGGAGCCTGGCTCAGGCAGTAGGTTTATTACATACCCAAATGGATCATCAACGCGAATCACCTTTTCTTCTAATAAGAGGGATTCGAGTTGTGAAAGCTCAATAATATCTGGAAAGGCTTTTTGGTCATCGATAGAAATCCATACAACATGGATATTTGTCGTTACAAGCACTCTGTAAAGCTTATCTTCTAACTGGATCACCTCATTAACTTGAAACACACCAACTCTCCTGCAGAGCATCGAAAGTTTCAACTGTAATGTCGGAACATCGTAACTCTGTAAACGGTTTAGTTATGTCAAAATGACAATAGCGTTGCGCAAGCAATCTTTTAACTTGGTATAGAGCCTCACCTGGTGAGTTATCATATGAAGCGTCGAGTTTCATACATAATTCTTTAACCCTCAGATTTTCACTCGCTCGTATATGTTTACTAAAAATTTCAAATTGAACTAAGAGATCATCGTGATCGGTGTCATCGTCAATATGGTTATAAAGAAGGTTAATATTCTCAAATACAATTGGCGATATCTGATTCTCAGTGACCCAAAAAATTGGTACTCCTTTCTCACGCCAGTAAAGGCGTTCAATCTCAAGTTTTTCTATTGTCCTAGGGTTACTATAAGCTTCCGATGTTTTGACCTGAATAGTAAATCGCGGCCTATCTTTTTCTCGAGAATCAACAACAAAGTCACTGCTCATGTATTGGTCAACTCCGTGATGATTTGGATGTTCGATTCCTAATCGTTCACTTATCTCCCGCGTCACTTCACGATCTAGTGGGAATTGTTCTCGAATATCTGTGGTAGTGGAGCGCCATTGAAGCAGAAGAAATGTTGCAAGTTCGAGATCGGAGAGTAGGTGGTGAGTACGCTGACTTATGTGCCCAAAGACTCGATGTGAACGGCCTTCGGAAGCCACATCTCGAACAGTTAACCAAGGTTTATAGTTTGATCCTGTGCCTTGACCACGACCATCTTTGATCCAACGCCGGTTTTTGGCTTCTGAGTTCCAATATTGCTTCTTGCCCATAGTAAATTGCCACCTGAACTGACTTATTTCTAAAGTAGCTCAATATTTCTTCTGAAGAATGTCGTAAATAGTATAGTCAATAACCACGAACGTTTTAAACTTAACACAAAATAATCCATCTTTATAATCTCGTAAAAAACTTTATGTTAACTCTTTCCTTATATGAAGTTTCAGTCTTTGGAATAGGTCGCTCCTCCGACTGGACTCGAACCAGTGACCCAATATCAAATCATTAGTTCTTTTAACCGGTGGGCTAATTCGTAACACTCTGCTTTTGTCTGAATATTCGTAAAACTTAAAATTAAACTTGGATGAACAGGGCGTGTTGACCATTCCGATAGTGCTTGAGAGTAGAGGCCTGATTTCATCATTCTGTTCGATAGTGCAACATCATCGGCATTTTGGTTTTTAAGTTTTACGATCATATGCATGCCGCCAAGTTGGTGCTCAATTGAAACTTTGTCGCCTAAGACTTGAGTGAATACTTGAGCGACTAATTTTCGACGTTCCGTATAAAGCATCCTCATGCGTTGAATGTGCCTAGAAAAATGACCTTCTTGCATAAAGGTAAGGACTGAATTTTGGGTGAGCCCTGAAACATTACCCGCATTATGTGTGTTCACACTGTTTTAAAACTTAGGTGGTTAATGGTGTGACGTTTGGGTACTTCTTTCTTGCGGCATTTTTTGAAATTGCTGGCTGCTATGCCTTTTGGGCATGGTGGAAACTGGATAAAAGCCCGCTTTGGCTTGTTCCAGGAATCATTTCTCTGGTGGCCTTCGCCTGGGTTTTGGCACAAGTAGAAGCCTCTTACGCTGGTCGTGCCTATGCGGCCTATGGTGGTGTGTATATTGCTGCGTCACTATTATGGGGGGCTGCTGTGGAAAGACAGCTACCCAATGGCTACGATATACTAGGCGTCGCATTCTGTTTCGCGGGTGCGGCTTTCATTTTTTTCAGCGAGACGCTGAAGGCATAAACAAGCATTCCAGCTGGATGCACTGAGGAGTAGCGATGGCAAAAACTATCAGCAAAGTGGCAAAAACACTGGCTATCAATGTTGAGACGATACGTTTCTATGAGCGTCGTGGATTAATAGAGCAGCCAGCAAAACCGGAGGTTGGGTACCGTCATTACCCCAATGATACGATTAACCGAATTCGCTTTATTAAGCGCTCCCAGGAGTTGGGGTTCACCCTGAATGAGATAGCCAATTTACTGAATCTGAATGATAGCCCCTGCGGCCAGGTTCAGGAATTGGCCGAGCACAAACTCGCCGCCGTCAAAGAAAAAATGGTGGATTTGCGTCGCCTAGAAAAAGCGCTCAACGCACTCTTAGCCCAATGTCAAAGTAATGAGGATGATAGCCATTGTCCTATCATTGATTCCCTGCAACCTTAGCTAGCCTTAAAATCGCTTGACTCCGTACCTGGGTACGGCATTTATACTTTCCCCATCACTTAAATATATAGGAGAGTAAGGCGTGTCAGAGAAAGATTCCAATCTACCCATTATTGGTGGGATTATTGCCGCCGTAGGCGCGGGCCTGTGTTGTGCGGGGCCGTTCGTCCTATTGCTACTTGGCGTCAGCGGTTCCTGGATTGGTAACCTGACGCTGTTAGAGCCGTACAGGCCCATTTTTATCCTCGTGGTTATAGCCTTATTTGGCTTTGCAGGATTGAAAGTCTATCGCCCTATAGAGGACTGTGAGTCAGGCACGGTATGTGCCCTACCTCAAGTACGCAAACGTCGGCAGGTGGTTTTTTGGTTAACCGCGCTTACGGCACTGGTTTTAGTCACTAGTAATTACTGGATTGTCTGGTTTGCCTGATCGCCGAATTGAAAAAATACACCTTAATCTTTTGGAGAAAATGATGAAAAAAATTGCTTTATTGACATTACTTGCACTGACAAGCCTGACCGCCTTTGCCAAACAGCAAACCGTGACCCTGGTAGTACCCACCATGAACTGTGTGACGTGTCCCTTTACCGTGAAGAAAGCCTTACAAAACGTCGAGGGCGTCAGTAAAGCCGAAGTGACCTTTGAGACCAAGCTTGCCGTGGTGACGTTTGACGACGAAAAAACCACCGTTAACACCCTGACTGAAGCAACCAAGAATGCAGGCTATCCGTCTACCATCAAATGAGGTAAACAGCATGACCAACCTATTCAATCTCTTGACCCGAATCGGCGATGGGCTGCGCTATGTGTTTTCCGGCCCTTGCCAGCCTTGGGGCCGCCGTTGGATTAGGCTTTCTCAGCCAGTGGGAAGGTCTGTTTATCAACACGCTGTTGCCGCTGTTTGCTTGGGTCGCCCTGGTGATCAATGGGCTTGGCTGGTTCAGCCACAAGCAATGGCATCGCAGTTTATTGGGGATGCTCGGCCCCGTGTTATTGCTGTTATCTCTTTACCCGTTTTTCCAATACGGTTGGAGTAGCTATGTTACCTATTTGGCGCTCGCCCTGATGGTTGTGGTGTCGCTATGGGATATTTTTTCACCGGCTAATAAACGCTGTGACGATGAAACCTGCGCCACATGAAGAACCCAAGGGTGGCAACGGAAAAGATGATGAACTCTCTAAGAGGATAAAATGACTAATCAAGAAAATAACGAACAATCATCCTGTTGTACCGGCAACAAGGAATCATTGCATGTTGCCATTGTTGGCAGTGGTTCTGGGGCGTTTGCCTGTGCCATCAAGGCAGCGGAAGGCGGTGCCAAGGTTACCATCATCGAAGGGGCTGACGTGATTGGCGGCTGCTGTGTCAATGTTGGTTGTGTGCCTTCTAAAATTTTAATCCGGGCGGCGCAATTGGCGCAGCAACAACGCCATAACCCCTTTGCCGGTTTGGCAAATCACACGCCAGAGCTGAGTCGCGCATTGTTGGCCGAGCAGCAAACCGCGCGTGTAGAAGAATTGCGGGCCGCCAAATACCAAAATATTCTCGATTCCAACCCAGCATTGAGTTTGGTCAAAGGTTATGCGCAATTTAAAGACGCAAATACCTTAATCGTCAGCAAGGCCGATGGTTCTGAACAAGATATTCACGCTGATAAGATTTTGATTGCCACCGGTTCAACACCGACTATTCCACCGATTGATGGTCTCGTGGATACTCCTTATTGGACATCCACCGAAGCGCTGTTTGCCAAGAACCTGCCACAACACCTGATGGTGATCGGTTCGTCTGTTGTCGCACTGGAAATTGCCCAGGCTTACCGTCGTTTGGGCAGTGAAGTGACGGTATTGGCACGTCACACCTTGCTCTATCGGGAAGACCCGCTACTCGGTGAAAAACTGGCTGAATGCTTTGAAAAAGAAGGGATGCGCATTCTCAGCGATACTCGAGCGTCCAGCGTTTCCTACGACGGTCAGCGGTTCACTCTTGAATCCAACGCAGGCACCTTGATTTGTGACCAATTGTTGATCAGCACCGGGCGTCATGCCAATACGGCCCAACTGAATCTGGATACGGTCGGTGTCAACACCGAGAAAAACGGTGAGATCATCGTCAATGAGCGCATGGAAACCAGCGTCCCCGGTATTTATGCGGCGGGTGATTGCTCTAATATGCCGCAATTTGTCTATGTCGCGGCAGCAGCGGGTAGTCGTGCCGGGGTCAATATGACGGGAGGGGATGCCAAACTGGATCTATCCACCATGCCAGCGGTGATCTTTACGGATCCTCAGGTGGCCACAGTCGGACTGACCGAAAAGCAGGCCAACGCGCAGGGTATTGACACCGACAGTCGCGTATTGGATATGGAAAACGTGCCGCGAGCGCTGGCCAACTTTGAAACTGACGGCTTTATCAAGCTCGTCGTTGAAATGGCAACCGGACGCTTGATCGGCGCGCAGATTTTGGCTCACGAAGGCGGTGAGCTCATTCAAAGCGCAGTCTTAGCGATCCGTAATCGCATGACTGTCATCGACCTGGGCGATCAACTGTTTCCCTACTTAACCATGGTGGAAGGTTTGAAACTCTGTGCACAAACTTTCAACAAGGATGTGAAAGAACTGTCCTGCTGCGCTGGATAAAAGGAGGCTTTCATGACTACTATACTGGATCAACTTACCCAAGATTTTTCTCGTTCCTTCCGTGAGGAGTCTGTAAGAGGAGAGCAGTATGCCGACCTATTTAAACCGATTCTGTCGCAACTGGCGCATGGTCGCCCTGTAACACCGAAAGAAATTGCAGAAGTCACTGGGCGGCCTCGCGAAAAAATTGCCGTGTTATTGCCCAAACTCCCAAATGTGGAATTAGACGATGCGGGAAATTTGGTCGGTCTGGGGTTAACGCTCAAACCAACTCCACACAGCTTTAAACTTGAAGAGCAGACGCTGTATACCTGGTGCGCCTTGGATGCGCTGATGTTCCCTAAGTTGTTGGGGAAAATGGCTACGATTGAATCACCTTGTAAAGGTACTGACCAGCCAGTTAGGGTTGTTATCACGCCGGATGGTATAGAAAAAGTAGAGCCACCATCTGCTGTTGTATCTATTGTTACCTCTTCTAACAAGAACGATATTCGCAGTAGCTTTTGCTGTAACGTGCATTTTTTCCAATCCGATCGTTGCGCGTCTAATTGGTTAGCGCAACATCCTAACGCCAAGATTCTACCAATCTCCGAAGCATACGAGTTGGGAGCTTCATTGGCAGAAAATTTGTTCAACTAGATGGAGGATGGGCGACTCTGTATCGAAGGACCGGACATTTCGCCCGTTTAATCGCGTCATACGATGAAGGCGAGGGCGTGTTTCTTTTCACCAGTGAGTGCGAATGTGAGCGAATAGTGCTGAGAAGGAGTAGGAATATAACACCAGCAACACTTCCTTGAACAGTAGGGGTGTGATGTATGACCGGGCTTTTGATTGATCATACCCAATAAAGTCAACCAGGCTGAAATGCTATGGTTAGATGAAAACGCGATAGCACAAGGCATGAGGAAATTACCAATGACTAAAACAAATATTTCACCCAGCAAAGCTAAAGTTCGTAGACAACCCAGTTACTTTGATGTCATCCCCGACTTCTATAAGTTCATAGAGACTGACGATCAATTACTAACCTTTCCACTGAGTATTTCGCAGTTGGCTAAAACGGCACAAACCACTGTTCATACGGTAAGAAATTATGTCGCTGAGGGGCTACTTAACTGTAGCGAGAAAACTAAGAGTGGGTATGGTCTATACGACCAATGTGCGTTAACTCGACTGCGTTTAATTCGAGCCGCACGAGCCGCTGGCCTCTTGATCCTTGAGATCAAACCACTACTACAAGCAATTAATGCTGAAGACCGGAAGGCTTGTGATGAGGCCGTCCGACTCTTGCGCACAAAAATTGCAGAAAAGCAGACCTACCTGCACTCACTAGACAAACAGTTGTGTCACTTGGAGCAACTCGACAAACCCTTAACGAAAAAAAGGAGTGTTTAATGTCTTCGAATGGTAATCCCAAGATGGCATGGAAATCATGAGCAACAAACAGAACCAATTGACTTCGTATGATGTTGCGGAGTTTTTAATTTTACCCCATACACCTATTAGACGTAATATGAAGGATTTTCCATGAGTGATTGTTGCAGTTCAAAAAGACCACCTCGTAAAGCTGAGTGCCCTGATTGCCGTCAAGTGCAAAAAGCAACCACGCGTCAGACGCTCCTCCACCATGTTATCAGTCCTGTCAATCGATCTATTCCAGAAAGCCATTTTTATTTTTGCGCTAACGCTGATTGTGAGACCGTGTATTTCAGTGATTGTGGTTGCCTTTATCGCCAAGATCAGGTCAGGGGCTCTATTGGGCAAAAACAAACCTCAACTGAGCGGACAATTTGTTATTGTTTTGATGTGACGGAACGACATGTCTTGGATGAACTGGAACATACCGGACACAGTGCCAGTAAATCTTTTGTTACAGCACAAACCAAAGCAAAACTGTGCGCTTGTGAAACACAAAACCCCTCGGGCCAATGCTGTCTGGCAGACTTCTCATTGCTGCTAAAAAAAGCGATGAAGAATGGCATTTGAAGTAGTGGCCCAGTATTTTTTTGGAAGGAGACCAACAAATGAAATCACTTTTTGACGATGCCCTGTCACACTTAACTAAAGTCCTGGAACACATCAACTTATCCGATGATATCCTGCTGCGCATGCAACAACCCAAGCTGGCACTTACCGTCAGTATTCCGGTGCGCATGGACGACGGCGATCTGCGTGTTTTTACTGGTTATCGTGTACAGTTCGACGATACACGCGGGCCAACTAAAGGCGGTATTCGCTATCACCCGTCGGTCACTCTGGATGAAGTCACCTCTTTGAGTTTCTGGATGACGATCAAATGTGCCGTAATGGGATTACCGTTCGGTGGTGCCAAGGGCGGTATTGTGGTCAACCCAAAGGAACTTTCGCGTCTGGAACTGGAGCGCCTGTCGCGCGGTTATATCCGGGCAATCGCCGATGTCATTGGTCCGAAACGGGATATTCCAGCGCCCGATGTCTACACCAATGCCACTATCATGGGCTGGATGGCCAATGAGTATGCTCAGATCATGCGTGAGCAATTACCCGGTGTTATCACCGGTAAGCCCGTCCATCTTGGTGGCTCACTGGGACGTGAGGCCGCCACGGGTCAAGGGGCCTTGTATGCGTTGCAACAATGGGTGGCCCGTAACCAACTCGATCCAGGACAGACCACTGTCGCGGTACAGGGGTTTGGTAACGCTGGTTACCACTTTGCGCGTCTGGCCCATTTAGCCGGATTCCGTATCGTCGCCCTTTCGGATTCTCAAGGCGGCATCTATTCAGCTGCCGGGCTGGAACCGGAGCTGATCATGCAGCACAAGCGTACACGTCGCGAACTCAAGGCCATACTGTATTGCGATAGCTCGGTTTGCGAGGAAGCCCGTTATGACACCCTTTCAAATGCCGACCTGCTGGAGCTGGATGTGGACGTGCTGGTGCTTGCGGCGCTGGAAAACCAGATCACCGAACAAAACGCAGCTCAAATCCAGGCCCGTCAGCTGCTGGAGATTGCCAATGGCCCCGTCGATTCGCGTGCGGATGCAATACTCAGCGAGCGCGGCATCCCGGTGCTGCCCGATGTAATGGTGAATGCTGGCGGTGTGACAGTGAGTTACTTTGAGTGGGTACAGAACCGCGCTGGTTTTTACTGGGATGAAGACGAGGTGAACGGTCGATTGAAGACGATCATGGACCGCGAAGCCCGCTACATCTTCGAACTCGCAGACGATAAGCAGATCAACCTGCGCACCGCTGCCTATCTGCACGGTATTGAGCGGATTTCAGGGGCCATGATCGAACACGGTACACGCGAGTATTTCCAGCAACACACAGAAACTTGATAGCTCACAGGATGTTGAGCTTCTTACAATTAGATAACCGAAGCTAAATATTTCTTTTGAACAAAGCGCTAGCATATTTTTAGCAGCTTTTTTCGGGCTATGTCCAAGAGAGCTGTTGTGGAACTCTCCCAACCGCTTCAAGCAAACATAATTCAGGTGTAATCACTGATTGATAACGCTCCAGCAGCAACCGCCATCCTAAATAATGCCCTAAATATTTGGTCGCGACACCATGAAAGCGACGCATCCACGTTTTAAGGCGACTGCCGTAGGCATTCACATTTTGAACATGAAATACACCTCGAGCTCTTGGGCCTTTGGTATGGATAACTTCATGTGCTATTCCGGTGTTTTTAGCAAAGGCAGAATACACCGCTGCCCCGTCTGTACAAAGCACTGCCTCTTTATCAATGAGCGGTTGAAGTGCTTGGCGAATGGTAACAGCATCGACACGCGTCAGAATAAAGTTGGCGGTGGCTTTATGGCGGTCTCTGACAATCAGTACGGGTACCTGATCAGCTCCCGTACCGCGTGTTTTACCGACACCGCCTCGTTTTCGAGACGGCCTGTCTAGTTGCCTTTGGCCTTTAAAAGATTCTAAAAAGAACGTTTCATCCGCTTCGATAATCCCGTGTTCATGCGTGGCTTGATGCTGACTGATCATATGAAGAAAGCGATGTCGCCATAATAAGGCCGTATCTTTGTTGATCCCGCATTGTTGAGCGGCAGCCCTGAGAGAAAGCCCTTCTATCAGAGTATTAAGATAAGCCACCCAGTGCTCGCGCTTATGCAGTTTGGCTAACGGTGTTCCGGTGAGCGCGTTAAATGTTCTTGAACATTCTGTGCAACGATAACGGGGCAGCCCATGACTTGAACCCCAAGGCTTGAAGTGATCGGTGTGACAATAAGGGCAATGCCCAGGTGCTGCTTGTGTCGCCAATAAGTCAAAAGCGGTGATGTCATGTGCTTTTAAGTATCGATGAAGACGTTGATGCTGGCTGGGAGATAGCTCGGGAAGCTGCTGTAATAATCCACTAAAATCATGTTCATTCATGACGGTAACCTCTCAATAACCATACTCATTTAATTTAGAGTCGTCGCTTTGCAGCAGGCTCATCGGACATAGCCATAAAAAACCCCAGCACCGCAAGGGTAGCTAAGGCTTTGATATATGGCTCCTCCGACTGAACTCGAACCAGTGACCCAATGATTAACAGCACCTTTGGCAGGCCAATATGACTTCCCTAAGCTGAAGAAAATAAAGGGATTTCCATTATAGGTTGAGCCAAAATTTTGGTTTCCGAACCTATTGCGAGCAATTCTACGATGGAAAATTTAACATATGTTTTCAATCGCTGGCCACTCTATGATTCTATGCCAAGCTCCAAATAATCATGATTATTTGGAGTAATAATTAAAGAGTTTTCAGCGCCTTTGAGCCAATTGATTTGTATGCTTAATATGAAAATTAGTATCCGTGACGGGGGTTCTATTATGAATGATTAACAGTCCTAATATTTTCTATCCTAAACTACCTTCTAGTTATGATAGCTTCTTAACAATCAACTTCTGATAAATTTTGAGTCCGCAGTGAGTACACTCCCAAACAGGGCCGCCCATTCCTTCACAGCAACCTCCAAGCGAAACTCGTCCTTCTTCTATTTTTTGCTCGAGTACTGAATCCATGCCGACGTAACCATACAAAATGCTTGCTACGGGTGATGCACTACAGTTAGGGCATTTATTTGGTTTGCGTTCTTTTTCTATTCGCGCGCTCATTCGATTAGGCTTTTTATTCCATTCACGCTTTAACTTATTCATGTTCAGCTATCGCAACTTTATAGGTTTCAGATTACTTATCTTTGAACCTGTAACAAAATACTAATCAAAATTTAGATAGCAAATCTACGACTTTATTCCCACGTAATACTATTCGTAAGATATACGAGTTTATTAAAGTTTTTCGACTTTATTCGAAGGAAATACTCAAATGGCAAAATTAACAACATTATTGTTCAGTTAACAACTTTATTGTTCGCCAACACTAACTACATGATTTTATTTACTCCTTATTCAACCGTTACTGATTTGGCAAGGTTACGCGGTTGGTCGACATCGGTTCCTTTAATAACCGCGACATGGTAGGCCAATAATTGCAGCGGTACCGTATAAA
>JARGOI010000379.1 GCA_029212275.1 Thalassolituus sp. | reverse complement strand
CGGAATAGCTGTCTTTTATGGAATTCAATTTCCCGTTAATTTTAATGGTCATCACCAGTGTTACTGGCATCATTGCGCTGCTGGATCTTGTCTACTTTAAGCGCGTTAGAGCGCAAAAAGTGGCCGCTCTTACAACCCAAGGTGGCGACGTTTCCAGTATAGAGCAGGCAAGCAAAGAGCCTTATTTGATAGAAACGTCAAAGTCATTTTTTCCGGTGTTGGCTTTGGTGTTTGTTTTACGCTCGTTCATTGCCGAACCGTTTCAAATACCTTCCGGTTCTATGGAACCTGGGTTAATCACTGGAGACTTCATTCTGGTCAGTAAGTTCTCCTACGGATTAAGAATGCCAGTTTTCGGTAACACGCTAGTGCCTATCGGAGAGCCCGAACGTGGCGATGTGATGGTGTTTTTCCCACCCGATGATCCGCGTTATTTTATCAAACGCGTCATTGGATTACCCGGCGATCATATAGTTTTTGAAAACAGACGCTTAACCATCAATGGTGTCGAGATACCAACTAAAGTACTGGGCGGTGAACCGGCCAATAACCCAACTCATTTCTTGGGTGAAGAGACGTTAGATGCGGCGAATCCAACGGTTAAATGGATGCTCGCGCGTGACAATCGCAGCGGCGATATCGTGTTATGGGGCGGACCAGAAGGCGAGTGGACTGTGCCACAAGGGCATTATTTTATGATGGGTGATAATCGTGGCAACAGCGGCGATAGTCGTATGTGGGGCTTTGTTCCTGAAAAAAATATTGTCGGTAAAGCAGTCGCTTTGTGGATGCACTGGGAATCTTGGTCTAGTCTTCCATCATTCAGCCGCAATAAGATAATCGACTAATGTCTGTATCTAACGCCAAAAAATCCAACCCACCTTGTCGAGTTTGCCAGCGTAGCCGTTGGTTAATGACAATCACCATTCTCGTGATTCTCGCGGTGGTAGTGGTGTTGGAGATGAATGCTTAATTCGGGTAAATAAAAATCGTATAAATTTTCATCTAGTACTGGAAATTTTGCGCTAAGAGCCTACAATGCCCGCCAACATTCAGCATGTGAAGATTGTGTTATGAACCTGATGAGACAGCTTAAGGGAACAACACTAAGGATGGTCGATAGGGTAGTGCCTGTTAAACCGCTTAACCTATCGCCCCAAGAGCAGCTTCTGCTTGATCGCGAATCACGTCGAATGCATTTGTATTATTGCCGCAGTTGTCCAGCATCCATCGCCGTAAAACGCTACTGTGAACGTTTAGGGTTGCGTGTTGTTGAAAAAGAAGTTGAACGCGTCAATGCCTTCCGTAACGAATTGGTGAATGGCGGTGGCGAGAGCCGTGTACCCTGTTTACGCATCGATTCCCAAGATGGCGAATCTTGGTTGTACAGTCCAGAGTTAATCTATCATTACATGCATCAGCGTTTTGGCCCTCTGTTGCAGCGTCATAATATGATCATCGAAGAACAGGCGTCATAACGCCAGTTTTTCGTTCTCACCTTGTTATTCTTAAGTTAAGCCTTTCTAAGTTAATGTTCTTAATCGCTATTTTGCAAATTCATAGCGTCAGCTAAGTGGATACATAAATCATCAAATACGACGTTAATGTATCGTCCATTAGCGATTTGTAGTGACTTGTTACATCCACTATCTAGGTACATAGGTCTGATCTAGGGTTATATAAATCCCAGGTGAAAGACCTTGCCATGTCCCGATGTTTCTTGAACGTATTTGTGAGTGCAATAGCCTGTCTCACGGTTTATAGCAGTGCCATTAGTTCTGTGCACGCTGCGGTGGTGCCTGCTGTTAAACAAAGCCAGATTACTTTGCAAGACGGACGGACTCTGTCGGTCACTATTGCAGGTAAACGTGGCCAATCGTATTTGCAAACCGACGACAATCAGATTCTGGTGGATCGCAATCAAGCGTTGATGATTGTTCAGAAAAATGTCGATGGTTCGCTTGAAATTACCGAAGACGTGTTTGGATATCTTCCTGGGTATGATGCTTCTGCCATTGCTGGGGAGAGCACTTCCGATTCAGATACCGGAGATACGCAAGGTTGGTCAGGCACCAATGGCGCTGAACAAGCACCAACTGCAGTTAATGAAACAAACATGGCGACTGCGCCTTCTCGTAAGCCAGTCCGTTATACTGGGGGCCAATTTGAGCAGCCCGTCGTGGTCGTTCGAGTTTCCTTCAGCAACCAATCATTTTCCTATTCCGCTGATGAAGTCAGCCAGCGGTTATTTGCCAGCACCGACAGTGTGGCTGATTTTTATCTAGAAAACTCTTACCAACAATTTCGTATCGTGCCTGCTGCAGAAACCTCTGGTACCCGCAATGATGGCATCATTCAAATAACTCTCGATAGTGCGCACCCTGATTTCGGTAGCAGTTATGGCAGTGCTAGCAATGCATTGGTCAAATCTGCTTTTGCAGCCTTGCCTAATTTCATGAATTTACCAGCCTATGATAGCAATGGTGATGGTTGGTTAGACTCTTCTGAATTAGGCGTAGTGGTTCTGGTTGCTGGTTATGAGCAAGCATTTGCTGCAGATGCTACTCCTCATCCAAGAATTTGGGCACACAAGTCATCCGTCAGTGCGACAGCCGTTGGTGGTGTTTGGATAAGTAACTACGCCATGTTTGGTGAAAGACACAATGATCACCTCGCAACGGTGGGTTTAATCGCACATGAACTCGGGCATTTACTACTAGATTTACCTGATCTCTACGACAGCGTTGGGTATGGGAAAAATATCGATGAATGGGGTTTGATGAGTTATGGCATTTGGAACTCCTCTGGGCAGTTTGCTGGTGATCGTCCTGCGCACATGGTGTCGTGGGCGAAAGAGTTTGTCGGATTTGCCCACGCTGATGATCACTCTCGTGGTGCCGTCACGTTAAGCAGCAGTTCGAGCAAGGCCGATATGCTTAGAATTGACCTTGACCCCTATCGTCATGGCCAGAGAATAATGATCGAGCATCGATTTCCTCAGGGATACGATGCTGGGCTATCGAC
>JARGOI010000378.1 GCA_029212275.1 Thalassolituus sp. | reverse complement strand
TTGAAAAACGTGTGATCGAGAACATGGCTGGCGAACCTAAAGCGGTTATCTTCTTGACCTGTGACATGACTGGCGTATTGCCTCCTGTGTCTGTGCTGACCAAAGAACAAGCGGCTTATCACTTTTTGTCTGGTTACACTGCATTGGTTGGCTCGACAGAAATGGGTGGTTCAAAAGGTCTTAAGTCGACCTTCTCTACCTGTTTTGGCGCACCATTCTTCCCACGTCCAGCGGGCGAATACGCCGAATTGCTGATGAAACGTGTGACCGAATTCGGTTCACAGGTTTACTTGGTAAACACTGGTTGGACTGGCGGTCCTAACGGTGGTGGTGGCGAGCGTTTTAGCATTCCAACTACGCGTGCCGTGATTGCAGCCATCCAAACGGGTGCACTGCGTGATGCCGAAACTGAGACATTACCAATCTTTGGTTTGAACGTACCAAAAGAAGTCGACGGTGTAGAAACCAAGCTGCTTAACCCAACCAAGGCATGGGCAAATATGTCTGATTGGGAAGGTGCGGCACAAAACTTGGCTAAGCAATTCGTTGAGAACTTCAAAAAGTACGACGTATCGGACGCCATCTTCGCAGCCGGTCCTCAGCTGTAACTATTTAGTCAATACGATGAGTAGTTAGAACAAAAACGGGAGCTTCGGCTCCCGTTTTTGCGTCTATAACTTAGTAAAAGTAGTCCAGTAAATATAATCAATTAGAGTCAAGACGTTATAGAGATTGGTTGCAAAACTAAGGTGTTGCAGAACATTGCGCCGATGCGAATTTATATGAGTCTATCCGTCTTCAGTTTCCATTGATCCACAGCTTTGGCTCATTATTACATTTGACTTAAATATCTATGTCTCGTTATTGTAACTAGATTCCAATTACAGTAATTGCGTTATGTCGACATCTGATATTATTTTCCAAGCCCAGCAACAGCGTAGCAAAGCCACTGCAGATCGTGTGCTGGTGGCTTTAGAGCATTTGTTGAGACAGCAATCATTTGATCAGTTGCGTTTACAAGATATCGCTAAAGAGGCTGATGCTTCCGTCAGTTCGATATATGCACGATTCAATGATAAAAGTGCGATTTTATTTGCTCTGCACGAGCAAATAGTCGCGCGTTTAACACAACGTATGATTCTACAATTCAATGATAGTAAACAAGTTCTCACTGGCTCATTACAGAACTTAGTGTTGTTTATCATCACCGATTTTATCGCGTTTGCACGTGAGCACGAGCATGTCTACAGGGCGGTTGTAGGCTCGGGAGATGCACGAGTCTACGCTCGCATTATCGAGCAAATACGTTTGGCGTCGAAGCTAGCGACCGCCTACTTAGGCCATCAATACAACTGGAATACGGATGCGGACAAGGTACGTATTGATATGGGAGTTCGGGTAGTTGCTGCAACCCTTCAGCAAACATGGGTGATGAATCATCATCGGCCATCCTTGATTCACCTCGACGATAGTGCTCTCGCAAACGAGTTAACCAATATGCTGTGTCTTTATCTGCCGGTGACTTCACCACAAGAGAGATCACATAAAGAGCAATCGAAACAAGAGAAATCATTATGAGACTTCAACGTTTCCAAGAGGCTGACCAGTGTTACCTTGCGGTGGATTATAACAATGCTTGGTATCGGTTATCTTTATTACCGACACTGAAAAATATTCCGGACGATGTTCTTGTGGTAATGCGGGATTGGGAAGCTTGGCGTGATCAAATTAGTGCAGGGTTAGACAGTGCTATTGGCGACTCAAAAAATCAAATGCTGCCGGTGCCCGAAAGTGCCATCCCTGTGTTGCCATTCCAACCGCTGTCGCTGCGCGATTGTATGCTGTCCGAAACCCATGCAACCAATGCAGCCAGAGGCATTGTTAAAACGTTTATGCCGTTGGTATATCCGCTCGTATGTGGCATCGAGAAGCTAACGCGTCGCCCTTTTCCAGCGCTTAAGCCTAAGGCAGTTTGGTATCAACAACCTTTGTACTATTTCTCCAACCATCTCAATATCGCTAAAGATGGCGACACGGTGCACTGGCCCTCCTATACCGACTACTTAGATTACGAAATTGAACTGGCTTGCGTGCTGCGCAAACCACTGTTCAATGCCACCGAAGCTGAAGCGTTGGGTGCCATTGGAGGCTTTATGGTGCTCAATGATTTCAGTGCGCGCGATGTGCAGTTGGCAGAAATGCGCAGTGGCTTTGGCCCACAAAAAGCTAAGCATTTTGTAAACGGCTTAGCTAATGTGCTCACCACCGCGGACGAGATACTGCCACTGATTCAAACACTGAAGGCGGAAGTGATGATCAACAATCGAGTCGTTTGCCAAAGTAGTACAGCAGATATGCAACACTCGGTTGCGCAAGTACTGATGCATTTATCCAAAGACGAAGCACTGCATCCGGGCGAAGTGGTTGGTTTTGGCACCTTGCCTGGCGGCTGTGCGCTAGAAAATGGTCATTGGTTACAGGCTGGTGATGTCATCAAAATCAGTATCGAGCGTATTGGTTCGCTGACTAATACCATCGGTCAGCGCAAAAATTAGGGGATTAGCATGGCTGCGTCTGCATTAACCCAACAAGAGGCATTCGATAACGAGCGGCGTGACCAAGCCTTGGCGTTGCTTGCTCAGGGCCGAGTACTGAAAGAAAATAAGGATTACCACGCAGCGCATGCCTTGTTTGTTCAGGCACACGATTTGGTGGTGCGCTGTCCTGCGTTACACAAAATCGTGCATCAACATTTGTTGAGCGTGCACTGGCGTGTGAATAAAAAGAAAAAATTCTTTATTGATTGTTTCTTACTTGCGTTCGCCTTTGCCGGAATCTTTGAATTGATCGCCAAATTGGCGAGAGACGACAGTTCGTTTGCGGCTAAGTTTTGCCTGCGCATCGGCAGCGAGCGAGTTAAATAAGCATTGAGCAAGCTGCATAGCTAGCGACGTCATTGAGTTGGGATAACAACTGCGGATAGGCATTATCTTGGTTATACTGCGTGCTTTGTTTTCTCAAGAGTCTGTTATGAGTTCT
>JARGOI010000377.1 GCA_029212275.1 Thalassolituus sp. | reverse complement strand
GCACCGACCACCACGGATAAGCGTATTGAAAGCATTGGTCACTCGGGCAGTGGTTATGTGTATTACGTTTCCATTAAAGGTGTGACTGGATCAAATACACTGAATATCGATGACGTTGCGGCTAATTTACAGCGCATTCGTCAGCATGTTGAAATTCCTGTGTGTGTTGGCTTTGGGATCCAAAATGGTAAAACAGCGGCGAAAGTTGCGGCCATTTCTGAAGGGGTGATTGTTGGTAGTGCGCTGGTGAATCGAATTGCCGAAAATGCGGATAATCCTGCTCAAGCAAGCAAAGAAGTTTGTGACATCATCGCTGACATGCGCAAGGCCATGGATGCTTAATGGTTGATTCCCACACGTCTGATTCAAAGTCCGATCACCTGGCTCAGATCCAACACTGGAATGTGAGTCAATGGTTGCAGCATTTAGAGGCCATTCATCCCAGCGAAATCGATATGGGTTTGGCTCGAGTACAGGCTGTTGCTGAGCGTCTGGGATGCATTAAACCTGCAGCACGTGTGATTTTAGTGGGAGGCACCAATGGCAAGGGCACCACTTCTGCCTTGCTCGCTTCGTTGTTACAAGCTCACAACTTAAATGTGGGTGTATACAATTCGCCACACATTCATCTGTATAACGAGCGAGTGTCGGTGAATGCTCAGCACATTAGTGACGATGATCTTTGTCAGTCATTCTGTGCAGTAGAAAAGGCTCGAGGTTCTGATTCTCTGACCTACTTTGAGTTTGGAACCTTGGCTGCGTTGTGGCATTTTCAGCAACTCAGCGATGCCGATAAACTCGATGCTGTAGTGCTGGAAATAGGCTTGGGTGGACGTTTGGATGCCGTCAATATCGTTGATGCTGATCTATCCATTGTCACTAGTATCGGTCTAGATCACCAAGTATGGCTTGGAGATACTTTAGAAGATATTGCTTACGAAAAATGCAGTATTGCACGTGCTCACAAGCCGCTAATTTGCGGACAACTTAATCCGCCAGCGTCGGCATACGAAACCGCCAAAACCTTAAAAGGGGAATGGCAGGTTGCCGGGGACGATTTCGGTATTATCAATGACGAAGACGGCCCGATTGCCTTTTCGAGAGATGAGCGCAGTGAATACCGTTTGCCGCTGGGTGATTGTCATATTCCCTTGCCCAATGTTGCGACTGCCTTGCATGCGCTGACGGTGATGGATTTACGTCTGAGTGATGAAATATTACTGACGCGCATTGCGAGCTTGCGTGTTCGTGGGCGCATGCAGCGTTTTCAAAACACTCATGGGCCGCAACAATTAATATTGGATGTTGCGCATAATCCACAGGCAGCTGAATATTTAGCCTCGAAATTACCTAAAATACACACCTTGATTTTGGCAATGCTGAGCGACAAAGACGTCGCCGGAGTTCTCCGAGCGCTGCCTCAGTGCGAACGCTTAATGGTGTGCGGTTTGGCTGGACCAAGAGGTTTAAATACCGAGAGTCTTGCTCTGCGTTGTCAGCAAGCGTTATCTGACGTGAATGGTACTGTCAAAAAATACAATGAGCTTCTTCAGTGCAAAACTGTCAGTGATGCATTGGCCCTACTAAGTGAAGAATGCTTAAGTGAAGAAAGCCTAAAAGAAAAATGCAATGATATGTCGAGCCCTAAGATTCACCTTGTCGCCGGCTCGTTTTATACTGTCGAAGCCGCACTCAACTGGCTCCAATGCCAAGAGGATACATGGAACAGCATTTAAAAAAACGCATCATCGGAGCGATTATTATTGTGCTGTTCATCGCCATCGTGATGCCGATTATTCTTGATCGCGCGCGTACCCATGAACTGTTAGAAACTCGTGTGCCTGACATGCCACAAGTCACCATGTGGTCAACTCCAGAATACGATCAAACTGTACGCGAAGAAGTGTTGGCTCTGGATAATGGAGAGGCCAGTAATGCGATTGTGTTGCCTGCCACCCCTGTGGTTGAAAAAGATGATCCAGCTCCCATTAAAAAACAGCCTGCAACGGATGCAAAGGAATCGCAATCGGCCAGCTCTTCGAGCAAAGAAGAAGCACAAGCTTGGACCCTTCAATTGGGTGCATTCGCTGATCGGGAGAACGCGCATCGCTTGCGCGATAACCTGCGTCAGCAAGGGTACAAAACCTATGTATTAGAAATGGGTGACAATACTCGGGTTTATGTTGGTCCCGAACAGCAGCGTGAGAAAGCAGAAAAGTTGCGTGATCAGTTAAGTAAAAAATTCGAATTGGGTGAGATTCTTATTCGCCGTTATGTTCCCGAAACATGAGAGATTGTCATGTCCTGAAATGTCAATCCTTTTCAGGATGCGCGGCTCTGTTATACTGCGCGCTTTCGCGTATGGTTTGGTTTGATTAATGACAGAAATCGACTGGGTAATAGTGGCGGTTATCGGTGTCTCTAGCCTGATTAGCCTTACCCGAGGCTTCATCAAAGAAGCGCTTTCGTTGGCCTCATGGGTCATAGCATTTTTTGTGGCACGTTATTTTAGCGCGAATCTATCGGCGTTACTTATTGATTACATCGAAGTAAACAGTGTGCGTGCTGCAATTTCATTTGCTTTGCTGTTTGCGTGTACTTTATTCGTGTTGGCGTTGGTCAATTATTTATTAGCTGCCATCGTCAATGCCACCGGACTCAGCGGTACTGACCGCGTGCTGGGCATGGCGTTTGGAGCCGTCCGTGGGTTGGTTATTTTAGTTGCGCTTGTCTTTCTTGGTCAGCAGACACCAGCGCCTACCGATTCTTGGTGGCAAAACTCTGTAATTATCCCTCACCTAGAAACACTGGCGGATTGGGCACGGAAAACCTTGCCCTCCGCAGTGGATCACGTGATGACATCTTCTACTAATTAAACGGCTTGTTTGAGGTAAAACGCGCATGTGCGGAATAGTGGGTATTGTTGGAAAATCCCATGTGAATCAGTCAATTTATGACGCGCTCACAGTATTGCAGCATCGTGGCCAGGACGCCGCCGGGATTGTTACCAGCCACGGAAATAAGCTGTGTTTACGCAAAGA
>JARGOI010000376.1 GCA_029212275.1 Thalassolituus sp. | reverse complement strand
AAGTTGTGAAAGGACAAGCCGAGCAGGGAAATCCTTATCAAGTTGACGGTTTATCAGGCGCTACGTTAACCAGTCGTGGGGTAAACAACCTTGTTCGTTTCTGGGTGGGCGATCAAGCGTTTGGTAGTCTGCTAGAAAAACTGAAAACTCAGGGGGCCTAACGTGTCAGAAATTAAAAGAGTATTAACCGAACCCCTTTTTAGTCAGAACCCGATTGCGGTTCAGATTTTGGGTGTATGTTCTGCACTGGCTGTAACGACCAGTTTGCAAGTTACCTTAGTGATGTGTTTGGCGTTAACTTCGGTGACGGCCTTTTCGAACTTTGGTATTGCACTGATTCGCAACCATATCCCCAACAATATTCGTATTATTGTGCAGATGATCATTATTGCCTCATTGGTTATCGTGGTGGATCAGGTGCTTAAAGCCTTTGCTTACGAAATCAGTAAACAGTTATCGGTTTTCGTAGGTTTGATTATTACTAACTGTATCGTAATGGGACGCGCCGAAGCGTTTGCGATGAAGAATGGCCCAGTGCTGAGCTTCTTCGACGGTATCGGTAACGGTTTAGGCTACTCAGTAGTTCTTATCAGTGTTGCTACAATTCGTGAATTGTTTGGTGCAGGTAAATTATTTGGCTTTGAGATTTTACCTCTCGTCACAGACGGTGGCTGGTATCAGTCGAACGGTCTATTGCTGTTACCACCTTCAGCATTCTTTATTATTGCTGGCTTTATTTGGATATTGCGCACCGTGAAGAAAGAGCAAGTCGAAAAAGCGGATTTCAAAATTTTGCCAAATACTGAACACAGCGGAGGTCACTAATGGAACATTATGTAAGCCTTCTCGTTAAGGCTGTTTTTGTAGAAAACATGGCGTTGGCCTTTTTCTTGGGTATGTGTACCTTCTTGGCTATCTCTAAGAAAATTCAAACGGCCATTGGCCTAGGTATCGCAGTGGTTGTGGTATTAGCTATCACTGTGCCAATTAACAATCTGATTTATATGTACCTCTTAAAAGAAGGTGCATTGGCTTGGGCGAGCCCAGATTTAGCCTCGGTCGATTTAAGTTTTTTAGGTTTGTTGACTTACATTGGTGTGATTGCTGCCATGGTGCAAATCTTAGAAATGGTGCTCGACCGTTACGTCCCAGCTTTGTATAACGCCTTGGGTGTGTTTTTGCCACTTATTACCGTGAACTGTGCCATATTAGGGGCGTCATTATTCATGGTTGAACGCGACTATAATTTTGGCGAAAGTACCGTGTACGGCATTGGTGCTGGTATTGGTTGGGCTCTTGCAATTACCGCATTAGCAGGTATTCGCGAGAAATTGAAATACAGTGATGTTCCGGCCGGTTTGCAGGGTCTAGGTATTACATTCATGAGCGTTGGCTTAATGTCACTAGGGTTTATGTCATTCTCTGGCGTATCACTTTGAGGAGTCGATCGTGGAATTAGAAATCATACTCGGCGTTGTAATGTTTACAGTCATGGTGCTGTCTTTGGTGTTCATCATCTTAGGCGCCCGTGCAAAACTGGTAAACTCAGGTAAAGTTAAAATCATGATCAACGGTGAGCGCGAAGTTGAAACCGAAGCCGGTGGTAAGCTTCTGCAAACGCTCGCTGGAAATAATATTTTCTTGTCTTCGGCCTGTGGTGGCGGTGGTACTTGTGCTCAGTGTAAGTGTAAGGTGACTTCAGGTGGTGGCGAAATGCTACCAACGGAAGCATCCCACTTTACCAAAGGTGAAGCCCGTGAAGGCTGGCGCTTGTCTTGTCAGACGCCTGTTAAGCAGGACATGGTCGTTGAGGTTCCGGAAGAAGTGTTTGGGGTGAAAAAGTGGGAAACTACTGTGGTTTCTAACCCCAATGTGGCGACCTTTATTAAAGAATTGACCCTAAAATTACCCGAAGGCGAAAATGTCGATTTTCGTGCGGGTGGCTATGTTCAGTTAGAGTGCCCTCCTTACGAGATCAACTTCTCTGATTTTGATATTGGTGAAGAGTATCGCGGTGACTGGGAGCATTTTAAATTCTTTGACCTGAAAGGCGTCAATAAAGAAGACACGATTCGCGCATATTCAATGGCTAACTACCCAGAAGAACGTGGTTTGGTTAAGTTTAATATTCGTATTGCGACGCCACCTCCGGGTACCAAAGGCATTAATCCAGGTATCATGTCGACTTACGTATTTAGCCTCAAGCCTGGCGATAAAGTCACTGTGTACGGTCCGTTTGGTGAGTTCTTTGCCAAAGATACTGATGCAGAAATGGTGTTCGTTGGTGGTGGTGCGGGCATGGCGCCAATGCGTTCGCATATTTTCGATCAGCTTAAGCGTCTTAACTCAACGCGCAAAATTAGCTTTTGGTACGGTGCTCGTTCTTTACGAGAACTGTTCTACAAAGAAGATTATGACCAATTAGCGGCCGAAAATGAGAATTTTGAATGGCACGTTGCCATGTCTGATCCTCAGCCAGAAGATAACTGGGAAGGTTTAACCGGGTTTATTCACAATGTATTGTTTGAAGAATACTTGAAGAACCACCCAGCACCAGAAGATTGTGAGTTTTACATGTGTGGGCCACCTATCATGAACCAATCGGTGATCAAGATGCTGAATGACTTGGGCGTTGAGCCAGAAAACATCATGTTGGATGATTTCGGCGGCTAATCGTCATGGGGTAAGAAGATTTAGCTTTGAACGCTTTATCTTCATGTAGCCTAGAAAAACCGTTCCTTCTTTTTAAACTTTTTTGTTTAACTAGAAAGGGCGGTTTTTTGTTTTCTGCGGTAATGTTTACGCAATGAATATCTGTATGCTAAGTTAGTTTGCAATGAAATATTGGTTTTCGTTTGAGATTGCTGGTCCTATTGATGATGCTTAGGAAACACTGATGTGAACGGCCACATTAGTGTAAAAATTTACCAATTCATCGCACTAAGATGACCTGTGTCACAGTTATTACATAATGTTTCATGTATTATTAGGGTGCTCACGTGAACAACAGCGTGGTTTGGCTACACTAATGAAAGATATTTCATAAGAG
>JARGOI010000375.1 GCA_029212275.1 Thalassolituus sp. | reverse complement strand
AAAGAATATTCTTTCAAGCCTCTTAAACCGTGGCCAAATTTAGTTGACCACTACAGTATTTAGAACAACATGGAGTAAATAAGACAGTCAAAGTAAGAGGAAAAGCTGCAATTCACTCTCATAAATTCTCTCGATTAAATTTTATTTTTTTCTGGGGAAAGCAGGGCATATCTATAAGCGATATTGCTTAAATTTCGTGATTTTTGAACGAGGCTAAACCTCAGAAGGATACTGAACTAAGATGGGAGTTACAGAATGAGATTTTCTAGCTTAAGAAAGCCTTAATTTACTCGCCTGAATTCCTGCTGTTCGTCGTCGTTCTTTTTGTTTGTCCCAGAAGAAGCTAATTCTTGATTTCACTTCATTCACTGCACCAACAACGTCTTTGAACTCAGATTCAAAGTTTTGCGTGATATAAAGCCAATGTTCAGCATCAATGCCAAGTTTTGCCATGATCGCAGGCTCAGTCTCCGAAATATAACCGCGCTTGTTGTTTCTGATTTGACGGCCAGTCCACAAATTGTAGGGAACAATTTGCACAGCCTTTAGGCTGCCCGCAGGGTGAGTATCATGGATGATACGAGTGATTCTACAAGTTCTAAATAGTCAGTTAATCGCATAGGTATGCCATGGGCATATCTTGTTTCGGGTTACCCGCAAAGTTAAGTAGTTCAGGCACCTGTTGCTGAGGATGATTGGGAGAATAAGCTTCTTTGGCTTTCTTGGCGCGTTTTTTTAAAGATGTATGTTGAGATTCTTCCGGTGTTTTTGCCATAGCGGCGCGCAATGGATTTAGATCAACGTAAGCCATGCAGGCTGCAAGGGCTTTTTCATCGAGTAGAGCTTGTGACTTGAATCTCCCTTCCCACAAATTGTAAGGAACAATTTGCACAGACTTTAGGCTGCCCGAAGGGCTAAGGCCATGGATGGCTTTAGTGATAAATGGCCTGTACATTGATCTTCATCATTGGCTAATCGAGCAATAGTTTCGTTTAATCTTCTCATAAACCAACTGATGCTCATCAGGCGAGATCTCCATTCGGTGATATCTCGATTCAGCATAAACCATTCAGCTTCTTGGATGGGTTCTCCTCGTTGGAATTTTTGCGACAGAAGGTTGCCTTGATACAACTGATGCTAACGTTCAACCACCTCAAGATCAGATAAGCAATCTGCTGTGTTTTTGTTGATATGCAGCACCGCGTGAAAGTGATTGGACATCACGGCGTAAGCGGCAATATCAATACAGAATACTTTCGCTTGATCCAATAATAGATTTTCAATCCAGCCTCGACGATGTTCAAAGCTACGGCCAGAGCTGTCTGTACCACATAAGAATGCTTTACGAACGCAGCGTGACACACAATGGTAATACGGAGTTGCTTCGAGCGAGATGAGTTCCTTTCTGGGTTTAGGCATAACAAAATCCTATGTTTGCATTTACCTATAGCGTAGCAGGGTAATATTTAGAACAACATCACCCGAAAGTACTAGAAATAGAAGCTTAATCTGGTACTTTATTGTTAGCTCCTTGGGATGACTGTCCGTAGTCATCCAGGTAGTTTTGAGACTCGAGGATCTTGGTTGGTAGAGTCAGTGGAGTGAGTTTAAAACTACGACTATCGTTTAATATCCGCCAATTTTTCTGTAGTTATTATAATAACCATTAAATATTCAGTCATGAGTGTTCAAATACTCTAGCAGTGTAAGGAACTATTTTGAGCAACATCCCCCAAAAGTAATATATTGGTTTCTAACTGCACTAGCGTTCCGTACTGGTTATCGCAGGTGGTATGCACATTAAATAATAAAAAAGAGCACCGTCCTTATGATCATTTTCTTTATCTGCCTTACTATTTTGGCTCTTGGTTATAAGTTTTATAGCCCCTTTGTAGAGAAGCAGGCTGGGATCGACCCCTCCACAATAACGCCCCAAAGTCGCTTTGATGAGGGCGTTGACTATGTCGCTATTCATCCAGCGAAAGCATTTTTAATCCAATTCCTAAATATTGCTGGGGTAGGGCCAATCTTCGGTCCTATTCTGGGGGCATTGTATGGGCCCGTCGCTTTAGTCTGGATTGTGCTTGGTAACGTACTAGGTGGCGCCGTGCATGACTATTTTTCTGGGGTCATGAGTATAAAAGAAGATGGTAAGAGCCTACCTGAGATAGCAGGGCATTATTACAACATCGTCTTTAAAGGCTTTATGTTGATTTTTACCGCTATGTTGCTCTTTTTTGTGGGCGTAGTGTTCATTATGAGTCCGGCGGGTTTGCTGAGTAACTTGGACTCTTTTCAAGGGACTTTCTTAGGCAATAACACTTTTTGGGTGTTGGTTATTTTGGTTTATTACTTTTTAGCGACACTGCTACCCATCGATAAAATCATTACCAAATTTTATCCTATGTTTGGTTTGCTGATGATAATAATGACGTCGTTAATCGCCATCGCTTTGCTAATGGATGCGCCTCATTTGCCGATAGCGACCGACTTTTTGGCGTATTTTGAAGCAGATCACGCGCATGATTTCTTAACGCCGAATCCAGATGGATTACCCACTTGGCCATTGCTGTTTATCACGATTACCTGTGGTGCTATTAGTGGATTTCATTCCACCCAAGCCCCTATTATTGCTCGGTGTTTGACGAACGAAAAATACGTTCGACCTGTCTATTATGGTGCCATGATGTGCGAAGGCATCGTGGCCTGTGTTTGGGCATTGGCCGGTATTGCAGCTTTTCCAGATGGTTATGAAGGTTTAAAAGCTATGCTAGATCAAGGTGGCCCTGGGTTAGTGGTCAATCATATTGCCAGCAGTTACCTTGGTGTTTTCGGTGGTATTATGGCGATCATCGCGGTGGCAGTGTTCCCAATTACCTCGGGTGATACGGCGTTTCGTTCATTGCGCCTAACCGTTGTTGATGCCTTTAATATTCCACAAAGCTTACGCAACCGTGTATTGCTTGCGGTGCCAATTTTAGCCATTGCTTACTTTATGACTAAACTCGATTTTACCGTGATCTGGCGCTATTTCGCGTTTTCCAATATGTTG
>JARGOI010000374.1 GCA_029212275.1 Thalassolituus sp. | reverse complement strand
AGTAAGGACGAAAAGTCGTTAAGTGGACTGCCATCGCCCTGCAACCCTTGTGAATTCTGGCCTTTTAACAATAAACCTTGGGCATCGCCTTGATATTGCACGCCGAGTGCTAGCAGCGCGGACCCTGAAGATGGCTGACCTTGAGTTGCGTTCATTCTATTCTCCTGAACTGATGTACTTCAGGGATAACGCAAAGGACGGGCCAACTTAATCAACTCATGGTTGGTATTTTTTTATGTTTTATAAAAAACGAGCAATGAAGGAAACGAAAACATACCCTCAATTATGGGATGATCGTAAATAACTGTGGAAATTTGGATATTTTCAACATTTTCTCAACCTCTCCTTGGCCTATTTTTAGCACCACCTGACGCTGACGTTGCTGGGCGTATTCGCGTAATAGCAACAATAACGCTAGAGCAGAACTGTCGATGTAATGAGTTGCGCTAAAATCAACAAGATAGTCTTTAACGAGATCGACCGCTTGCAAACGAAAATCTTCTGTGTCTGGCAAGGTATAGGCAGCAACAAATTCGGCCTGACAATGAAAGTCAAATCGCTGGGCAATGAAGATACCCCATTGCCTATCCGCGAGCCATTTACTGGTAATGGTCATAACTAAGAAATCTCTGGATTATTCAGTGAACGACTTTTAACACGCCAGCTTAACGCTGTCGATTCGACCACTCGTCCGCCTTACGCTGTTCATTTCTATTGAGCGTTTGCTGAAATTCTAATTCCAGACGATCAATCATTTTAACCATTGCATCTACTTTGCCGTGGCATTCAAGATAGGACGCACGTGCCTTGGCCGCTTGCGCTCGTAATTGATTAATGCGCTGTTCTTGTTGACTTAACGCGGCTTTAATTTGCTTTAAGAAACTGAGCGTATTGTGCATATCCCCGGCACGAACCGACGTTTGACTTGGGTTGGAAAGCTGCTTGTGATAATCGTCGGCGTAGCTGTTAAGTTGATTGGTTTTTTCGGTTTCGGCATTGAGTTTTTGTTCGGCATCGCCCCAGCGTTTGAGCGCTTCTTGCTCCTCACGTTGAGAAATATTCAACACCACTGCCAAACGCTTGGCACGAGGGTGACGATAATTATTTTCGCCCTCACTCATGAGGCATTACCTACACCAAACAAACCAGCCAATGCTTGTTGGCTTGCCGCCAACGACGCACCTTCGGTTAATCCTTGACGCAACATATCTTTGATCATGGGAACACGTTCAATGGCGACATCCAGTACTTGATCGGTACCCGCTTGATAGGCCCCGACCGCCACCAAATCTTGATTTTGACGATAATGTGACAGCAACCGTTTACACAATTGCGCTTGCTGCAACCAGTTGGCATTAACGACTTGAGGCATCACTCGACTGACCGATGCCTCGACATCAATCGCTGGATAATGACCTTCTTCAGCCAAACGTCGTGATAACACTATGTGGCCATCCAAAATAGCGCGACTGGCATCAGCAATTGGATCTTGCATGTCGTCGCCTTCACTTAACACAGTATAAAAAGCGGTAATTGAACCTCCGCCCTCTTTACCATTACCGGTGCGTTCCACTAATTTTGGCAATTTATTAAATACCGATGGTGGATACCCCTTAGTCGCAGGGGGTTCGCCAACGGCCAAAGCGATTTCACGTTGTGCTTGGGCGTAGCGCGTGAGCGAATCCATCAACATTAATACGTTCTTATTCTGATCACGAAAATACTCAGCCACGGCAGTGCAATAATTCGCTGCGCGCAAACGCATCAACGGCGAATCATCGGCAGGGGAAGCAATCACCACCGCACGTTTTAATCCTTCTGGACCAAGAATTTCATCGATAAATTCTTTTACTTCTCGACCACGCTCACCAATTAAACCAACCACAACGACATCGGCATTGGTAAAGCGCGTCATCATCCCCAGCAACACACTTTTACCGACACCTGAGCCTGCAAATAAACCAATACGCTGGCCTCGACCTACCGTCAATAATGCATTAATGGCTCGAATACCGACATCCAAAGTTTCTCGAATAGGCGCGCGTTGTAAAGGATTAATATAACGCCCTTGTAGGTGTCCTTTTTCGGTATTAAACAGCGGGCCATTCATATCCAAAGGCCGACCCGCGCCGTCCAACACACGTCCCAGTAAAGCATCGCCTACTGGTACATCCGCTTCGCCTTGTAATGGCCAAACGCGCGCACCCGGTCGCAGACCTTCGACTTGTTCAATCGGCATTAAAAAAACACGGTGTTCGTCAAATCCCACCACTTCTGCTTCGACATCGTCATCGTGGCGACGCTCGACGCGACAACGATCGCCTACTTTAACGTCTAATCCTACCGCTTCTAAAGTTAATCCGACCATACGCGTTAACCGTCCGCTGACGCGTGGCTGATAACTTGAATCAATCTTTATGTCTTGCCACTTATGGCTAAGCATGATCATTACCAGATGAGTTAGGATCGGTATTGGTGTGGTTATTAGCTTGGGTGTTCGCTTGGGTGTTCGCTTGAGTGTTCGCTTGAGTATTGCCTTGAGTATTAGTGTCCGCATTAAGGTGACTGAAAGTCGTTCGTTCTGAAGTAGTCTCAGTTTTTTCTGCAACAAAGTCGGAAGATTCTTGAGATGATAATTGGTCTACTTCGCTGGTCGATAATAACGTCATCGCTAAATCATTTAATAAGGTATTTAAATGATCTTGTGCGGAAAATTCTGCGAGCGAATGCACACTTTCCACGCGACATTCACCGGCCGTTAAATCGTCAGCCACGGCTACTGAGATGTTGGTCAATTCGTTTGATACCGTACTTTGATAAAGCGCCATGTCCGCTTGTGACAACCAAATACGTTGCGCTTTTTCACCTTCCGGCATGGCATTTATTGCTGTATGCACAAACTGATTGATAGACTCTGCACCCGTACGTAATTCGTGCGCAACAACCTGTTCACAAACACCAATGACCAAACCTGTGAGCACTTCAGGTAAGGCTTGATCGCGTTGTGCGATGACACTGTTTAAATTATCAATAATTTGTTGAAGACGAGTGACTTCTGCATCGACTT
>JARGOI010000373.1:1229-3071 GCA_029212275.1 Thalassolituus sp. | reverse complement strand
TGTTTTGATGACAACCACTTGAGCAACCGTGAGCAACAGAGTAAGGTTAGGCCTATTTTTTTGCGATTGGTTGATTATTGATCAGCTGAATTAGCCAAACCGTTTCATAGTTAATGAGGAGTGAGCGCATGCGCGTCATTTTGTTGGGTGCACCGGGCGCCGGAAAAGGTACTCAAGCACAATTTATTTGTGACAAATTCTCTATTCCGCAAATATCGACAGGCGATATGCTTCGCGCTGCTGTTAAAGCAGAAAGCGAACTTGGACTTAAAGTTAAAGAAATAATGGAAACAGGCGGTTTAGTGTCTGATGAGATTATTATCGATTTAGTGAAAGAGCGTATTACCCAAAGCGATTGCGCCAATGGGTTTTTGTTCGATGGGTTCCCTCGTACTATTCCTCAAGCACAAGCAATGTTGGACGCCAACGTTGAAATCGATCACGTACTCGAAATCGATGTAGCCGACGAAGAAATTATCAAACGTTTAAGCGGTCGACGTGTTCATCCGGGATCGGGTCGTATTTATCACCTGATTTATAATCCACCGGTGACCGAAGGAAAGGATAATGAAACGGGCGATGATCTTATTCAACGTGAAGACGACAAAGAAGAAATTGTTCGTAATCGTTTAGACACGTATCACGAACAAACCGAGCCACTCGTTAATTTTTATAAATCGCTACGTGAAGATAAGGGTGATAGTGCGCCTAAGTACAGTCATGTTATTGGTGTTGGGTCTTTGAATGAAATCACCCAGCGAGTGATGACTGCCTTAAGCTAATAGTTTCATAACTCAGTCAGGTATTATCATCTTGCTAAAGATAGGTATTACTAAAAAGGGAACCTTGGTTCCCTTTTTTATTTTTGCGCTTTCATACTGAAATGTTCCAAACTTAATAATATAGCCATTTTTTCTATTGTGATTATGCGTGTCTTATTAGTAATTAAGACTGAAGATAATGAAGTGTTTTGACGAAAATCAGCAGATTTCTGTCTTTTTCTTTAAAAAAGTCTATTTTTTTTCATTTTATTTGTTTTTTTTTATAAAAATACTATTATTTCCCTGTTGTATTTATATACTTAACTAAATAAATATTGATACGTGTTTATTGGCGGCGAGAGATTCTTATATGTTGTCATTAAATGCCATTCCAATTAGGAAATGTTTTCAATTTTATCAGCACAATTGTTGGGGCGGTTAAGCGGTCAGCCAAACCCCCACTTTTATAATACAGTTAATAAAAGAGGTTATACTCATGGCTAATACCAAAACACCAGCTAAGCGCGGCCCCAAGCCTGCAGCATCAAAAGCTAAAGCAACTGCTAAAACGACAGCCAAGCAAGCCACCGCTGTCCCAGCTGTTGTGACCAAAGCGATTGCTGCCTTGGATAAAGCGACTGCTGCTGTTGCTGCTCAAACTAAACGCGTTGAAGCAGCTACGACAAAACTGACTCAAAACCGAGTTAAAGCAAAAGCTCCAAAAGCCACTGCCGCAACTAAACGTTCTGTTACTACTGCTAGCGCTGCGTTGCAAAAAGAAAAAGAAAAGCTAACCGCTCTTCGAAGCACCATGCGTAACGCAAAATCAGCCGTGACTATTGCTGAATTGAAAGCAAGCCAAGAATTAGCTGCTGAAAAATCTAAAGCTGCTATTGCCCAATTTGAAGCTTCTATTACTGAAAAAGCGACAAAAGATCTAGAAAAAGAAATTGCTAAGTTTTCTGCAAAATGGAGTGCAGCTCGTAAACGTGCCGATGCACGAAAAGTTAAAGCACACAGTGCGGCTGAAGCAAAAAAAGCAGCAGCAGCGAGCAAAAAAGTAGATGCACGCATTAAAGCA
>JARGOI010000373.1:0-1129 GCA_029212275.1 Thalassolituus sp. | reverse complement strand
TCGACTCCTGAATCTGGTGCATCTTCGTCAGAATCTTAAGAGTTCGAAAAGAAATAAAAAACCCGGCATTAGCCGGGTTTTTTGTTTGCATTGGTCAGCTAAAATTTTCTCTAAGCTTTTTAGAGTGACACTCTTTAAATAATTTCTTGATATACTTCGAGAACTTAATATAGAGATTGTTCCCCCATGCCGTGTTTACTGGCCCTCGATGCATCCGAATCTTATTGTTCTGTAGCGGTTCATGTTAATGACGAAATATTCGCCGTTAGCGAAGAGCAGCCCAGAAGCCAAGCTCAGCGATTATTACCTATGATTGATGAGCTGTTAACAAAGGCTAAGGTTAAACGTGCAGATTTGGACGGAGTTTCATTCGGTCGTGGGCCTGGCTCTTTTACCGGTCTGCGAATTGCTGTCTCTGTTGCTCAAGGAATCAGTGCTGCGTTAGATATTCCTATTATGGGTATTTCAAGTTTGCAGGCGCTGGCATTAAGTGCGTTGACGCAAAGTCATCAAACATCAGTAATGGTATTAACCAATGCACATATGGGAGAAGTTTTCTGGGGTTGTTATCAACTAGAAGACGATTTCTGCATATCAAAAATGGGTGAACAGGTTGGTTCGCCAGAGCTTTGCTTACAAGTATTAGCTGAGTGGACGACACGGTATCCGCACACTATTGTGGCAGGTAATGGATTGCTGTTGCCTGATTTTAATCATTGTGATCAAACTTACGCGTATTGTAAGACTGAAGCAAAACACATTGCTCAATTGGCATTGAAGTGTTGGAAACAGCAACAATTCGGTGTCATCGAAGATCACCCTTTGGTGTATCTTCGCAACTCAATCGCATGGAAAAAACTCGCCGATCAACCCTCATTGCTGGCAAAAAACATCACTAACTAAGACAAAAGTGCTGCTGCAAACTGTCTGATAAGTGTTATTTAAATAAATGTATTTTAAGGAACTGAGTAATGGATTTTATTGAAATTTTGGTGCTAGCAGTACTGCAAGGTTTGACTGAATTTTTACCAATCTCCAGTTCGGCACATTTAATTTTGCCTTCTCGTATTTTTGGTTGGGATGATCAAGGGTTGGCGTTTGATGTTGCGGTGCATGTTGGTACTTTGGC
>JARGOI010000372.1 GCA_029212275.1 Thalassolituus sp. | reverse complement strand
TAGAAACCCAACTTCAGGGCTTAGAAGGTTTAAAAGAAATGGTATCGACCGCTACTTTTGGTCACTTATCTATTCAACTTGAGTTTTACAGCAATGTTAATATCGACCAAGCCTTAGACGACGTACGCATTAAAGTGGATGACGCCAAAGGTGAGCTGCCCCTCGACAGTAAAGAGCCCGTCATCAAAGAAATAAACGTGGCCTTGTTTCCGGTAATGGTGGTCACCCTGTCCGGTTTAGTAGATGAAAATGTGCTGTATGCCGCGGCGACTCAACTCAAAGACCGTATCGAAGCTCTCCCCGGCGTGTTGGAAGTCAACATCCAAGGTAAACGTGAACAAACTGCCGAAATCATTATTAATCCATCGCGCATGGATAATTATGGGCTGTCATTGACCCAAGTTGGCCAGTTACTGGCCAACAACAGCTTATTGGTTGCCACCGAAGATATCGATAATGCCGCCGGACATTTTGGCGTAAAAATCCCCGGACGCATTCAAGACATCCAAGGCTTAATGAATTTACCCGTGAAAGTCGACGGCGAAGATGTCGTGTTGTTTAAAGACATTGCCGTGGGCCGCTTAGCATTTAAAGATCGTGCCACATCAGCACGTGTCAACGGCGAGCAAGCCGTGGCACTGGAAATCAAAAAACGCATCGGTGCCAACATCATTGAAACCCTTGATGAAGTTCGAAGTATCACCGAAGAGGCTAAGCCTTTATTGCCTGATGGCATTCACGTCGGCGTCATCCAAGACGAGTCGAAACAAATTAAAACTATGTTAAACGACCTATTTAACAGTGTATTAGTGGCCACGCTTTTGGTGATGATTTTAATTTTAGGCAGTCTTGGTTTACGCAGCTCTACCTTGGTTGGCCTTGCCATCCCAGGGGCATTTTTGATGGGCATTATGGCCTTGTCGATGCTCGGTTATACGCTCAATATGGTGGTGCTGTTCGCGCTGATTCTTTCGGTAGGCATGTTAGTAGATGGCGCGATTGTGGTGATCGAATACGCCGATCGACGTTTAGCCGAAGGCGCGGAACCAAAAATCGCCTATGGCGATGCCGCTAAACGCATGGCGTGGCCCATCATTGCCTCCACCGCGACCACGTTAGCGGTATTTTTACCGCTATTATTTTGGCCTGACACAGTGGGGGAATTTATGAAATTCCTTCCTCTGACGTTATTGTTTACCTTATCGGCTTCACTGATTATGGCGCTGATCGTTTTGCCGGCCGCCGGCAAAGTATTGGGCCGTGCGGGACACCACAATGAGGGTGCACTAACGACCATTAAAGCCGCCGAAAATGGTGACTTCGAACAGTTAACCGGCTTTTCATCGGGTTATGTCCGAGTATTGAGAACGGCTTTATTAAATCCAATTAAAGTCACCGTCGGTGTTTTGCTTAGCGTTGTCGCCGCTTTTATTATTTATGGCTTTGCTGGGCATGGTGCCGAGTTTTTCCCCGACGTAGACGCCGATGTCGCCATGGTCGATGTACGTGCACGCGGTAACTTATCCATCGCCGAACGTGAAACCCTCGTTAAAGAAGTCGAATACGCCATTTTTGATATGGCCGAAATCGACGCCATTTATACCTCGGTGTTTGTACGTGCGCCCATGGGAGGTCAAGAAAGTTCGCCGCCCGATTTAATAGGTCGCCTCCAAATAGAGCTAATTGATTGGCAATCGCGCAGACCCGCCAAGGATATTTTAGAAGAAATAGAACAACGGACAGAGCACTTAGCCGGAATCATTATTGAGACACGCAAAAAAGAAGGCGGCCCAGGGGGTGGTGCGGATATTCAGCTACAAATGACATCACGTAATGACGACAACATTGTATCAATGCTAGAACAAGTTCGTGTCATGTTTGAGCAAGACGACGAGTTGAAAGATTTACGCGATGACCGCGCCTTAGAAGGTGTGGAATGGCAGATCAACGTTGATCGGGAAAAAGCCGTACGTTATGGCGCCAGTGTGTCAGAAGTAGGATCCCTTGTACGAATGGTCACGGGGGGGCAAATTTTGACTCAGTTCCAACCTGATTATGCCGATGAAGAACTGGATATCCTATTGCGCTATCCCAATGGCCAGCGCGATATCGACTTATTTCAAACACTGAATATCCAAACCGCCAAGGGCACTATTCCGATCAGTAATTTCGTAACTCGTAAAGCCATTCCGCGCAGTGGGGATATCGTACGTTTGGATGGCAATCGTCGTTATATGATGACCGCCAACGTTGCTGCAGGTATCAATCCTACCGATAAGATTATTGAGCTGGGAGAAAAAATTAAAACCCTCGACTGGCAGGCTGCCGAAGTAATGCCCGTATTTCGTGGTGACTTTGAGAAACAAGCCGAAACAGGCATCTTTCTGGCGACGGCTTTTGGGGTAGCGATCTTTTTGATGATGACGATTCTGGTCACGCAATTTAATAGCTTTTATCAGGCCGGTCTGATCATGAGCGCCATTGTCTTATCCGTGGCCGGGGTATTGATGGGACTATTGATCCGGGGCGAGCCGTTTGGCGTGGTCATGAGTGGTGTTGGCGTGATTGCATTGGCGGGCATTGTCGTGAATAACAACATTGTATTAATCGACACCTACAATCAAATGAAACAAGAAGGTATGAACGCTATCGATGCCGCACTGCGTACGGGTGCCGTACGTATGCGCCCAGTGCTACTCACGGCAGTCACTACCATTGTTGGCTTGATGCCAATGGTGTTGCAATGGAACATTGATATTATTCACCAAACTTTCAGTATTGGCGCCCCTTCCTCCCAATGGTGGACACAGCTATCCACTGCGATTGTTGGCGGACTGACGTTTGCTACCGTACTGACGCTGATTTTAACGCCGTGTTTATTGGTATTGAGAGATCGTAAAAACGACAAAATAGAAGCTCAGGATGAAGCAAAAAGCTAAAAGATAAATACAGCATGTTACCCTTAGGTGCCACATGGCAGCCTTTCGCTTACGCAAACGGCTGTTACAAAGAGCTTCTTGTAGCGTTTGATCAAAAGTCACGCAACCTACTGATAAAAATACAAAAAAGTAAAAGAAGT
>JARGOI010000371.1:1920-3087 GCA_029212275.1 Thalassolituus sp. | reverse complement strand
AACCAGCGACCAATTGGTTAAAAGCCAACTGCTCTACCAACTGAGCTAACGACCCGAAGGAGGCGCATATAATACTCAAATTTTTTCTCGTGACAACCCTTTTGAGAAAAAAATTTGTTGATTCAGGGACTTAGACGAGAAATCTAGGAAATAAAAGAAGGAGAAAGAGTGACTATTGTAATGTGGCAACCAAGTAGAATTAAATGATTGCCCGCAAAAGCGCTGTTAATGAACACATGTTTTAAATAGTTTTAAGATAGTTTTCAGCAAGTTTGGCGGTACTTGGCGATGTTGATGCATACTTAGTAGCAACGTCTTTCAGCCAAGTTTTAGCTTCAGCCTTACGACCAGCACGATCCATCGTCACACCCAACTTATAAGACGCGTCGGCGACTTTAGGATGATCAGGATAGTCTTTGATCACTTTGCGAAATTGGGCTTCCGCCACATCAAAACGACTTTGTACTAAGTTTACTTCACCCTTCCAGTACATAGAGTTTGCCAACAAAGGACTGTCTGGATGTGCACTAATGAGCTGAGTAAATGCTTTATCAGCTTCGTCGTACTTACGTTCACGAATCAAACCCATAGCAGAGCGATAAGCTTGCTCAGGATCGCTTGAACCAGACGCAACGACAGTGCCAGCAGCAGTAGGACTTGCTGAACCGGTTACCGTAGGTGTCGATTCATCGACGGGTAGATCGGATTGAGAAGATGGAGTCATCAACGAAGCCATACGTCGATCTAAATCGATATAACGGTCTTGTTGCTGTTTTTCCATACGCTTAATATGCGCGTTTTGCTGTTCAACTTTGCCGCGCACTAGCGCCAGCTCTTGTTGTAACTGCTCAACTTGCATCAGAAGTTCAGAAACTAAATTTTGATTCGGCATATTCACCGAAGAAGGAGCAGAGGATTCAGAGATAATCGGCTGAATTTGAGAAGGCGCCGGTGATATCACCGGCGACTTGCCAACCGAAATCCATTTATCTTCTGCGCTAGTGCTGGCGGAAAGAACCGCCAGTACAAGTGCAAGATAACGCATTATAATTAACGGCTCTGGTATTTAAGCTCAACGCGACGGTTTTTAGCGTAGCTTTCTTCGCTGCTGCCGCTAACTGCTGGACGCTCTTCACCGAAGCTTACCACTGACAACTGAGATGCAGC
>JARGOI010000371.1:0-1820 GCA_029212275.1 Thalassolituus sp. | reverse complement strand
TACATTGTATTCTTTTTCATAACAGATATTCCTATCAGGTAGTTCAGGTAGTTAACTTTAATTTTGTAAAATAGGAGACCATGAGGGTTCTCTGACGTCTCCATAACGAGAAGGCAGGCGGAATTTCACTTCCCCATCGACTGAAACCGCCGCCAGGATACTTCGGCCATTCTCAGTTGCTGCGTAAATTATCATACTTCCATTCGGCGCAACACTAGGTGACTCATCCAAATTCGTTTCTTTTGTTAAAATTCTTACTAAACCGGTCTCTAAATCCTGTGAAGCGATGTGAAAACGGTCTCCAGAGCGATGAACATACAACATTTTACGTCCGTCCATTGTGACACGAGGACGTGCATTGTAGTTCCCTTCGAACGTAACGCGGTCGACAGTTTGGTCAAAGACGTTTAATTTATAAATTTGTGGACCACCCGCTCGGCTGGAAGTAAACAAAATATGCTCACCGTCTGGCATCCATTGTGGCTCGGTATCAATGGCATAATGCGTGGTTACCTGTTGCACGTCTCGAGTTGCTAGGTTCATGATGTAAATGTCAGGATTACCACTTTTGGAATGCACGAAAGCCATGTAACGACCATCCGCAGAAAATGCTGGGGCACTGTTGGTTCCATCATAAGAAACCACTTTTTCACGACGTCCAGTTGCTAACACTTGGAAAAAGATTTCGCTGCGACCATTTTCAAAAGACACATAGGCGACAACTTTGCCGTCTGGAGACCAAGCCGGTGACATGATGGGTTCTTTTGATTTAAAAATAAGCTGCTCGCGTGCACCGTCCGAATCGGCAAAGTTTAAATTAAACTTGCTGCGATCTTCATTGGTCGTCACGTATACCAGCTTAGTCGAAAACACGCCTGGGATACCTGTCAGACGTTGAAACACGTAATCGCTGATGTAATGAGCTAAGTCGCGCAACTGCGATGCTCCCCCTTTCACTTTATGATGAATAAGTTTTAGCTCGCGATGAACATCGATCACATAGAACTCTATCGCGTATTCACCTTCTTCCATGGTGATATTACCCATCACTAAATAATCTTGATTCATGCGACGCCAGTCAGCATAAATCACCTCGGCGGGTGCATGAGGACTACTCAGCATTACCGCTGGCGATAAGGTACGAAAATACCCCGAGGTACCTAAATCATTATTAACGATGGCACTGACGTCTTCTGGCAATGCAGCAGCGCCTGCCCATTGAAATGGCACAACGCTGATAGGAATCGCGCTTTGCTTGCCTTGGGTGACTTCAATCACTAATTCAGCCTGCGCTGAAGGCGCAAACGCCGTAGTGAATGTCGTTACAAATACTATGGATAGCACCACAAAAAATTGTCTTACCACGCTGCATTCTCCGGTCTAAAAGTCATAGTGAACGTACGAAAGTTACGCTCAAAAGTTTGAATATCATTGGGCACAGGTAGAGGTTGAGCTTTCATAATGGCTTGCTCAACCGATCGATCCAATGCTGCTTTGCCACTGCTTCGTAATATATTTATGCTAACAACCTCGCCCGTTGGCAACATATTAATTCTCACCGTCACTTCCATGGTGGAGTTAACGTTGGGCGGATAGCTCCAATTTTGCTGCACTGCTCCTTGAATTAAACCAACATATTCTTCACTCGTTTGTGCCATTCTTCGTTCATCAGCAGCACGTTGTGCCGCTTCTTGCTGCTTGCGAATTAACGATTCTTCTTCGGCTAACTGCTGCATCATTTCTTGTTCGAGCGCTTTTTGCGCGGCTTCTTTTTCAGCTTTTGCTTTAGCCGCTTTCTCTTTAGCTGCCTTCTCTTGTGC
>JARGOI010000011.1:11928-19161 GCA_029212275.1 Thalassolituus sp. | reverse complement strand
GCGTTAATAATCGCGACGTTAGGGGTGACGTGCTGGGCAATGAAGTGCGCCGCTCCCGAATCGGCATGGCGTACTACAAACATATCGCTGTACATAGCTTCTAGATTCCACAGCGTATCCATTAGAGTTTCCCCTTTGGACGTCGCCGAGCGGGCAATGTCGAGATTGAGAATATCTGCAGATAAGCGTTTGGCCGCCAACTCAAATGTTGAACGCGTACGAGTACTGTTTTCAAAAAATAAATTCACCACGGTTTTACCGCGCAGCAATGGCACCGTTTTTACCGCACGTTCTTGCGTACTGATAAAGGAGTCGGCGGTGTCTAATATCTCGGTAAGTAATTCTCGACTGAGACCCTCGGTAGTTAAAAAATGCTTGAGGCGTCCATCGCTGGTCAGTTGCAGTTGGCTAGGGTCAGTTATCATGAGATCCACCGGATAAAATCAGTTGTCAGCGTCAGAAGAAAGGCTAATGGCCAGTGGGGTTGGGCCGCTCAATTTTACTCGCTGGCCATCATTTAAGGCCAGCTTGGCACCACACAAGTCTGGCTGAATGGGCAATTCACGACGTCCAATATCAAGCAAGCACACTAATGAAATGCTGGCGGGGCGACCGTAATCAAACAATTCGTTCATGGCTGCGCGGATTGTACGGCCACTCATGATGACATCGTCTACCAAAATAATATGACGATCTTCGATGCTGTCTGGCAGCTCTGAACCCTTCACTTGGGGGTGTAACCCATTACGGGTAAAGTCGTCTCGGTAGAAACTGATGTCTAGCGATCCAACATCTAAGGTTTTGGGGAGCATCTCTTGTAAACGTTCAGCCACCCATACCCCGCCAGAGTGAATGCCAATCAGTACTGATTTCTCGAGTTTGTTGTCGATAATCATTTCAGCTAAACGTTCAGCCAGTACTTGGCAGGTTGTTTCAATGTTAGGCAATTCCATCATGTGTCTCCACGTACTGTATTGAGTGGGTGCTCAGTGATCCAGCTTTGCAATATTAAGCAAGCCGCCATTCCGTCAACAGAGTGGTCGCCAAAGTTGGTAAAACCTTGTTCTTCAATGACCTGCGCTTTGGCTTCGTAACTGGTTAAGCGCTCGTCTTGCATATAAGCCGGAAGATGAAATCTTCCTTCCAAACGCCGAGCAAATTTACTGGCACGGCGACTCATTTCACTCACACTTCCGTCCATATTGAGCGGTAAGCCTACAACAAACCCTTGGGGTTGCCATTCTTTAATAACACGGTCTAATGCGTCCCAGTTAGGAATGCCATCTTTTGCTTTGATAGGGCTCAATGCTTGCGCGGTACCCATAAGGCGTTGACCGATGGCGACGCCCATGCGTTGTGTGCCAAAATCAAACGCCATCAGCGAATTTATTCGATCTGGTACATCCGTGACAGGGTCGTTCATTACTCAGATTCCGATATGTAGCGATTGCCTTTAAAAGACCAGGTGCGAATGATCTCAAGTACGTCGGTTTCACGTCGCATTTCTTCGCTGAACGGTGCAAACGGTGAAGCCAGACGAACAATACGTATCGCGGCATCGTCCAAGACTTTTCGTCCAGAAGATTCTAAAACTCTTAATTCATTAATGGTACCGTCGGCGTAGATGCTGACCAAAATTCGTAACTTACAATTGTCGAAACACTGTGCTGCTTCGGGGGGATAATTCATTGCGCCCATCTCTTCCACTTCACGACGCCAACTGTTGACGTAGTATGCATCAGACGATTTCATCGTAGACGCCGCGGTCAATCGTTGTACACGAGGCCGCTTGGCATAGACTTGACGCATGGTGTCGACCTTGGCTTGCAGGCTAGCAATTTCTAAGCTGCGCTGTAACAGACTTTGCTGACGACCTTCGGGCAGCTCTTGCGGGGTGGTATCCGTGGATGCTACCGCTTCTTGTCGATTTTGCGCTGGGCTTTTGGCGGTAGAGGTGATGACTTGTTTTGGAGTTTCTGGTGCCACTTTTGGGGCGCTCGCTTGGCGCTCCTGCTGTACTTGCTCACGAATGCTGTTGGCATGAAAAACGGCTTCGACGTCCGTCGTTTGCATTTTAGCTTCGTCTAAAGTGCCACTGCCCTCTTGGTTTTCTTGCGCCAAAAAGTCCGCTTCTTTGGGCGCTTTATTGGATTTGTAGCCGACCAAAGTGACGTCTAATGTCGATGCCATCGGCTCGCGTTCTTGCGCGCTAAAGGTAATGCCGTAAACAACGAAAAGATGCAGGATTATCGCAATAAACATCGCAAACATCAGGCGATCTGTACTGGAAACCGGTGACTTTGTGACGTTTGAATCAGGCATTAATGACTCTTTGTTCGGTGAGCCAAGCAGTGACTCTAATACTTTTTAATAAATGATAAACGGCGCAAGTCTGCGCTTTTGCGGACTTTTTGTCCACACTGCGCAGACCTGCAACCGACGCTATCAGTCAGCTTGCTTTGCCGCAATCAATACGTCCAACAATTGTCCCGCCACATCAATACCGCTATCACGACTGATCTCTCGCACACAGGTTGGGCTGGTGACATTAATTTCGGTCACATAATTACCGATAACATCTAAGCCAACAAACCATAAACCCCGTTTTTTCAGTTCGGGGCCAATGCGTTCGGCAATGGCGCGATCATGCTCGCTGAGTGGTTGCGTGACGCCACGTCCACCGGCGGCAAGATTGCCACGTGTTTCTCCTGATGCTGGAATCCGCGCCAAACAAAAGGGTACTGGTTCGCCGTTTATCATTAATATGCGCTTGTCACCGGCAGTAATGTCGGGAATAAACTTTTGCGCCATGATTTGTTGCTGGCCATGCAATGTTAAGGTTTCGATGATCACGCTGACATTGGGATCGTCTGCGCGAAGACGAAAAATAGATGAACCACCCATGCCATCAAGTGGCTTAAAGATGACATCGCCATGGGCTTTGTGAAACTGCTTCAACAAATCGGCGCGACGCGTAACGATGGTGGGCGACATTAGGTCATGAAACTGGGTGGCAAATATTTTCTCGTTACAGTCGCGTAAGCTGGCCGGTTTGTTGGCAACTAACACACCTTCTTGCTCCGCTTTTTCTAATATATAAGTACTGTAAATAAACTCGCTGTCGAATGGGGGGTCTTTGCGCATCAGAATGATATCCAGCTCAGCCAATGGCTGATCTACGAAGTCACCCAAAGTAAACCAATCCTGCTCATCCAAACGGACTGAGAGAGGTGCCATACGCCCAAAACCTTGCCCGTGCTGTATAGAAAGATCCGCTTGCTCCATATAGAAAAGCTCACAGCCACGCTGTTGCGCTGCCAATAGCAAGGCTAAGCTTGTGTCCTTTTTAAAATGAATTTGATGAATCGGGTCCATCACTACACCAAGTCTCAGGGTCATAGTCTCTCCAATACTTAATTGCCTAAATAGCGCTACAGTGTACCTTAGCCGCTGGGATAAAGGCGCCTGTTTTCAATGATGGCGCTGGTCTGCTCTGAGATTGTGTGATACAAATTCATCGCTAGCAAACGGTCTGCAAGCTAAAGGGTGCCTGTAAGTAATGAAATTCGTTCGTTACAATCAATACTCACGCTTACCAAATAGCTAGCTGATACAGCAAAACAATAATACTTACCAAAACGGTAAAGGCCTGTCGAATGGACGATAATTTTCAAGATATAAAAGTCATGGTAATCGATGACAGTAAGACCATCCGCAGAACAGCTGAAACGCTGCTCACTAAGGTCGGTTGTAAGGTATTCACTGCGAACGATGGATTTGACGCCTTATCCAAAATCGCTGACAGTAATCCAGATATTATTTTTGTCGACATTATGATGCCACGCTTAGATGGCTATCAAACATGTGCGCTTATCAAAAATAACTCTCGTTTCAAATCGACCCCCGTCATTATGTTATCAAGTAAAGATGGTCTTTTTGATAAGGCGAAAGGGCGCATTGTTGGATCGGATGAATATCTGACCAAACCGTTTAGCAAAGACGAGTTATTAAGCTCGATCCGTCTGCATGTGAAGCAATAAGTTAAAGGGGAATATATCATGGCGCGTATTTTGGTAGTCGATGATTCACCGACTGAAATCCAGGCGTTTAGATCTATTTTAGAGCGCAATAGCCACGAAGTTTTGACCGCCGACAATGGCGCTGATGGTGTTGCAATGGCTCGCCAAGAGCTCCCAGATTTGGTGTTGATGGACATTGTCATGCCCGGTTTAAATGGATTTCAGGCCACTCGGCAATTAACCCGTAATCCTGATACAGCGCACATTCCCGTAGTGATTGTGACAACAAAAGATCAAGAAACTGATCGAGTTTGGGGAAAGCGTCAAGGTGCTCGTGGATATCTAGTAAAGCCAGTGGATGAAATGCGACTGATACAAGAAATCAGTGCTTTGATTAATGAAGAGGCTCATTAACGTGACGTCGCCTTTTCAACAACTACTAGAGATAGAACAGCGCTGTCGCCAGCACGCTCGTGCGTTGCCCAAAAAAGCGGCGTTGGGCGATTCTTGGCGTGGTGTAGGGTTTCTACTGGGCGAGCAGCAATTCGTTGCTTCCATGAGTGAAGTGACTGAAATATTACAATTACCTAAAGTGACACGAATTCCTGGCGTTAAACAGTGGGTACTGGGTGTCGCCAATGTGCGCGGACGCTTGGTATCGATCATGAATTTAGCCGGTTTGCTAAGTCAGCCCATTCGTAATGCACCTCGCAGTCAGCGTGTACTGGTAGTTGAAAAAGACGACTATGCCGTGGGGTTTTTGGTGGACGCGGTGTTAGGTATGCAAAGCTTTCCGGTAACCTCGGAATTGGAATTAAACGCCTTAGATGACGACGTAAAAGATTATGTTGCAACCGGGTTTGAGCGTGACGACAAAGTATGGCCTGTATTTCGTTTCGCTGACCTGCTCGAATCTCAAGGATTTCTTAATATTGCTGTGTAACGGCGAATGACAATAATAATAATCTGTCATAACGGATTATTTCATGCGCAAACAAGGTGGGAACGGCATGAGTAACAGAAAAAAGAGTGAGTTATCTACATTACAAGGTCCACAAAACTCACGGTTGATTGGTCTACTGGTGATTTTCTTGTTGGCCTTTATTGGTCTCACCATATGGGCCAATTTGTTGGCCAATAAAGATGAAAAATACATTGAGCATGCTGGTGAGTTGCGTGTTCTTTCTCAAGAGTTGGCTAAAAACGCTGTAGAAGCCGCAGGTGGTCAGCCCGGCGCGTTTGGACAATTGAGTATTGCCCGTAATGATTTTGCTCAGCGTTGGGGTTACCTAAGAGATGGTAATAAAGAGACGGGCTTGCCGCCTGCGGACGTTGCACTGGCATCCGGTGTTGAGGCCCTTTGGCAAGATGTGGAAGTCGATGCCGATCGCATTATTGAAGCCGAAAAAGTCATTTTGTCTGTTCACGAAGTTGCCGATTTATTAGCCGAAACAATCCCTCAGTTACAAGTGGAATACGATGATATTGTCGATATTTTAGTTGAAGGCAATGCTGCAGCTCCTCAGGTTGCTATGGCCCAGCGTCAATCGTGGTTAGCGGAACGTATCGTACGCTCAGTGCGCAATGTGTTGGATGGCGGTGCTGATGCGGTCATGGCAGCGGATTCTTTTCAGCGTGATGCGGCGCTTTTTGGCCGCGTGCTTAATGGCATGATTCAGGGTGATTCAACCATGGACATCGAGCGAGTCACCGACGAAGAAGCGCGTGCCTCTTTGGGGGAAGTCTCCGAATTATTCGAATTTGTATCGGGTTCTGTTGATGAAATTATTGAGACATCACCACAACTATTCGCCGTGCGTGAAGCGTCGGACAATATATTTAATCAGTCTCCACAGTTATTGAAAGAAACTTCGAACTTGACCGAGGCAATTCAACAGAATGCTGACGATCGATTGTTTTTTCAATTTATTGGCTATGCTTGTGCCGCCGCTGCGTTGATTTTGTTGATTGTGCTTGGTTTGCGTTTGATTCGTGACAGTAAAAATCAGCAAGAACAAACCGAAAAGCGCGAGCTCACTACGCGAGCTCAGAACGATCAAAACCAAGTTGCTATTTTACGACTGTTGGACGAAATTGCCGATTTGGCCGACGGTGATTTGACAGCTTCTGCAACGGTATCGGAAGACTTCACTGGTGCGATTGCGGATGCGATCAACTTTGCGATCGACCAAATGCGCTCGTTAGTATCTGCAATTAATGATACGGCGGTACAAGTGTCGTCTGCCGCGCAAGAGACCCAAGCAACCGCTATGCATTTGGCGGAAGCTTCTGAGCATCAGGCACAAGAAATTGCTGGCGCTTCTGCAGCCATTAACGAAATGGCAGTGTCGATTGACCAAGTGTCAGCTAACGCTTCTGAATCGTCTGCCGTTGCCGAACGTTCGGTTGCTATCGCAAATAAAGGTGCAGAAGTAGTACAGGCCACCATTAATGGCATGGACAACATTCGTGAGCAAATTCAAGAAACATCAAAACGAATAAAGCGTTTGGGTGAATCTTCGCAAGAAATTGGTGATATCGTATCGTTAATCACCGACATTGCAGATCAAACTAATATTTTGTCGTTGAACGCGGCGATTCAAGCGTCTATGGCGGGCGATGCCGGTCGTGGTTTTGCGGTGGTTGCTGATGAAGTTCAACGCTTAGCTGAGCGTTCTGCTGCGGCGACTAAACAAATTGAAGCCTTGGTGAAAACCATTCAAAACGATACCAACGAAGCGGTTATTTCAATGGAGCAAACCACCACGGAAGTAGTGCGTGGTGCCCGCTTGGCCCAAGACGCGGGTGTTGCCTTGGAAGAAATTGAGAACGTATCGAAAAACTTAGCTGAGCTGATTCAAAACATCTCTAACGCTGCTCGTCAGCAAGCGTCTTCGGCCGGTCATATTTCGAATACGATGAATGTGATCCAAGAAATCACCTCGCAGACATCGTCCGGTACCACGGCGACTGCGAAATCCATTGGTAACTTGGCGGATATGGCGAACATGTTGAGAGAATCGGTTGCCGGCTTTAAGTTACCGGACGGTCCCTTATCGGATACTAATTACTAAGCCTCTTAGTTATTAATAACAACGGCTAAGAATTAGTAAGGATTTCATCTTATGCATACAGCGGTGACATGGCCTGTGAATAAACTTCCAGCGATGGATGATGTTCAATTTAGTGAATGGCAAGCCTTGCTAGAGGAACG
>JARGOI010000011.1:2405-11828 GCA_029212275.1 Thalassolituus sp. | reverse complement strand
TTCCAGCGATGGATGATGTTCAATTTAGTGAATGGCAAGCCTTGCTAGAGGAACGTACAGGCATGCATTTACCATTACAGCGTCGTAGTTTTATGCAAACCAGTATCAGTTTAAGAATGAGTGAGCTGGGCATACTCGATTATAACCAGTATCGCCAACTGCTAAATAAACCTGAAGGTATTGGTGCCGCTGAGTGGTACACGTTAGTTGATCGATTGACCGTGCAGGAAACCCGATTTTTTAGAGATACCGATGCCTTGCAATTAGTCACCGAATTTATTCGCGAACGCCAAACTAAACAGCAAAAAGCATTGAATATTTGGAGTCTTGGTTGTTCCAGTGGCGAAGAAGCTTACACGCTTGCTATGACCGCTTTGCAAACGCATCCAGAGTGTGAAGCCGAGTTGGCGATTGTAGGTACCGATGTATCGCTTCCAGCCTTAAAAAAAGCACGCGAAGGAAGATATTCCGCACGATCACTGTTGCATATTCCCATGGAGATGCGTCATTGGACCCAGCAAAAGCCTCAACAAACGTATTTTGAAGTGAATGACAATTTACGCCGTCGCTGTTGCTTTAACATGGTGAATGTCCTAGATCTGGATAGTTATCCGCTCAATCCTCAAGACATTATTTATTGCCAAAATTTGTTGATTTATTTCCGTCGCTGGCGTCGTCGAGAGATCTTAAACGAAGCAGTTAAACGTCTGGCCCCCGGCGGTTTATTAGTGCTGGGCCTTGGTGAAATGAATGACTGGCATCATCCACAATTAGAACGGCTTAAGTATTCGCAAATCACCGCGTTTAGAAATAAAGCCAACCAATCAGAATGGGAGAAAACACGGCGATGAGTCAGGACTACATCGCTCTTGAATGGGTACGTGGCGAAATTCGAGACACGTTGCATCAAGCACAGCGTGCATTAGAAGATTACGCTGAAAACACCCATGATCAGAGCCGCCTCAGATTCTGCTTAAGTTATGTGCACCAAGTTCACGGTACGCTCCAGATGCTGGAGTTTTATGGTGCCGCACTGTTAGCTGAAGAAATGGAAGCGGTCGCGTTAGCATTAACTGAAGGTGCTTTATCAAACGAGCAAGATGGTCTCGAAGTTCTGATGCAGGCGATTATTCAATTGCCTCACTATCTCGAACACGTAAAAATAGGTCGTCGAGATTTGCCCGTTGTTTTGTTGCCAATTTTAAATGAATTACGCTCCATTCGAGGTGAAAACTTTCTTTCTGAAACATCCCTTTTTTCTCCCGCTATCAAACACAACGAACCATTAACCGCTGAGTTTAAACAACAGTTTGCTCGTGGTGATTTTAATCAATGGTTGCGTAAAACAAGACAAATGTTACAGGTTTCGACGTTACAGCTGTTGCAAAATCATGACGTTGATTTAGCCAAAAGTTACATTAATAAAATATTTTCACGTTTAAATCGTGCTCTTGGTGGCACTCCTCAAGGGATTGTTTGGTTACCGGCTTTGGCCTTTAGTGAGTGGTTGGCGAAACAAAACGCCTTACCCAAAAGTGCAAAGGTTTTACTACGTCAACTAGACCAACTACTAAAGACTTCGGTGGATCAAGGTATTGCTGCCATCAACCGTCCGCCTTCTAATGAATTACTGAAAAACCTTTTGTTTTATGTTGCTCGTACTGACGCCAAGGGAGAAGCAATTCGATTAGTGCAATCACGTTTCGAATTAGCCAATGCTTTACCCACAGCAGAAGAATTACTCCAAGGAAAAGATGGTTTAGGTGGTGGCGATAACGAAGCGATGGGCAGTGCTGTTATCGCGTTGATTGAAGAAATTACCACCATTAAAGAGCGACTTGATCAGTTAATGCGAGACAGTGGCGAGCGCAAACCGGTGTTAAGTGCCATTGTTACTCCCGTCAATCAATTAAACGATACAATGGGGATGCTGGGTCTAGGGTTGCCGCGTCAGATACTGCTAGAGCAAGCACAGCAAATTCAGTCGTTATTAAATGCAGACTTAGTGACCGATGCCGACTTGTTAGATATCGCTGGTGCGTTATTGTACGTTGAAGCGACCTTAAGTGGCATGTTACGGGATAACAGTTTTAGCGGTGCTGGCAGTGATGTTTCTCGTTCTGATGCGCATTTGGCTGTGCTGCGCGAAACCCGCAATACCCTAGAACAAGTAAAAGATGCCGTCGTTGCTTATATTTCTAATCAATGGGCTACTAACTATTTAACAGATGTGCCAGAACAGCTACACAGTGTCGCTGGTTCACTTGGTATGATTCCTCTGCCTCGCCTCGCTCAGATAATGCAGCAATTATCAGAATATTCTGTAACGCTCATTGCGCAATCAAGCTCAGTGCCCGAATGGGCCGATATGGATCGCGTTGCAGAAATTCTTAGTGCCGTTGATTATTATATTGAGCGCTATAGTAGTGATGCTCACGACGCTGATGATTCTCTTATAGATCGTGCAGAATTGGCTTTATTACATTTGTTTAAACAGCACGATTTGTCTGAAACACCCAAAAAAACGACTGAGTCAATTAAACATCCGTTAGAAAATACTCCATCGGATTCATTAATGTCGTCTGATGATTATGTCGTTGATGAAATAGATTATGAAGATATCCAATCGAATGACTTAGAGAAATTGTCAGTTTCTGACGATGATTTTTCTGCCAATAGTCTTGTTGAAAATAACGCGTATGAAGCTGATGCGATTGACAATACAAACGAAGAAATAGAATTAACTGTTGCGTCGGAATCCGATTCTGAATCTAACAATGAATACGACGATCTTATTACCGACGATCTTATTACCGACGATCTTATTACCGACGATATTATCGAAATTTTTTTGGAGGAAGCCGAAGAGGTTCGTGAAACGTTACAACAAGCATGGCCTAATTATCAAAATTCAGTGGATGACCTAGAGTCATTAACTACGATTCGCCGTTCGTTTCATACCCTAAAGGGCAGCGGACGAATGGTACATGCCGACTCTATCTCTGAGTTGGCATGGGCGACTGAGAATATGCTCAATCGTGTGCTTGATGAAACCATTACCGTTAACGATCATGTTATTCAGCTATGCGATGATGTTATTTCGGCGTTACCTCAGCTCATAGATGACTTTAGACATCAGCGTGCCACTCAGATAGACACGGCCAGTTTTATTCAAACGGCGATGGAGCTTTCTTCTGGTAATATTCCTGACGCACCAATACCAGATTTAACAACACAAGATTCAACGATACTAGATTCAGCAACTGAACCGTCTTCTGAAGTCATCCCAGAGGAAGTTGAACAACAGAATTACAATCCAGAACGCGTGGCATTGTTAGATATATTTATCAACGAAGCCAAAACGCATTTGGGCGTTGTCCAAAATTTTGTCAGTGACTCAAGAGACAGTCATTATTATTCAGCCATTCCTGACGAGCTGCAGCGCGCCTTGCACACACTCAAAGGCAGTGCTCATATGGCCGGTGTTGCGGCACTTGCGAATATTGCCTCACCGTTGGAAAAATTGGTCAAAGAATATCGCGCTAACGATGTAAGTAATTCCGCCGAATTGACGCAGTTGGTCGATGATGGTCACAATATTATTTTGCAAAGTTTGACCATAGAGCAACTTTATCCAAATGACGACTTGCCAGAATCGGAGTCGCTGATAACACGAATTGAGTTGTTGCTGGCCTCTCAAATTACCGCATTAAATAACCAAATAAGTAATGAATTTAACCGTGACACCTTGATCGCGATGTTCATGCGAGAAATGGACAGCATTTTAGATGCTGATCAACTCGTTGATGCATGGCAGCATGGACAATCGGTGCAGGTATTTGATCCACTTATTAGCGACCTGAATGAATTAAATGAGTCAGCTCAGAAAGCGCAAATGACTGTGGTCGCGGAATTAGCTAGTGCATCTGCAGCCTTTTACCAAAGACTTCAGCAACAGTCATTTATGGCGGATGATGAGAATGTTGCTTTAGCGCATTATGCGAATGAATCTTTATTGGGTTTAATGGATTGCGTTGCTGTTGGCCAAGACTTAGCCGATGTGAGTGGGGTGATTACTCAATTAAATGTTGCCCCTGTCGTTGCAACTAATACCTTTGATAATGATTTTTCTGAAGATACTTCTTCTGAAAATATTTCCAATGTTATTGATTCAGATTTTCAGTATCAAAATGATAACGCAACAGATCATAGCCAACAGCATTTTCAGCAAGAATCGAATGATGATGCATCCAATGATGACGATTCTGGGTGGGCCTACAGTTCAGCGCCATCCACTAACCCAGATGCTGCATTGCATGATACCGCTCCCAGCGATACCAATTTAAATCATTCTGAGTTAAGTCACTCTGAATTAAAGAATGCCGAGTTGAATGAAGAAGCTTTGATTCTGGATGTTTTCTTAGAAGAAGCTGAAGAAATTAATGAAGTTGTGGAAGAGTTGCTGCAAAAGTGGCAAACATCTCCAGACGATTTATTGCAAATTGCGCAACTGCAACGAGAGGTTCATACCCTTAAGGGCGGCGCCAGAATGGCCGAACTTGCACCAATCGCTGACCTTTGCCACGAATTAGAAACTCTGTATGAACTTTTAAATGATGGCGATATTGACCTTAATAGTCAGATGCTGCCACTGATTCAACGCAGTCACGACACTATTGCCGACCAATTACAGGCCGTAAGAAATAACGAGACTCCCGCATCTGCAGAATCTTTATGTGCCGAAATTCGTCAGATGTTGGGAAATACGAACAGAACTTCCAACGATACCAATAGCGAAGATCAAACAACGGCAAATAATGAGCAGGGTGCTTATGTTCCATCCCATACGGACGGATTTGTCAGCGAATCTGTGGATCAAGAAACACGAGAAATTCTGTCCACATTTGTCAGCGAGGCAGAAGAGCTGGTCGACGATTTGATCAGTGCCAGCCAAGAATGGCATGACGACATTGGTTCGCAAGAATATTCAAATGATGTACTGACGGCATTGGAATTATTGGGTGCCAATGCGCGTTTAGCAGATGAAGTTCGAATCAGTGAGCTTGCGCAAGGGGTAGAAAAGAACATTCGCAAAGCACAAGATCGTGATATGCGTTTGGATGATGCATTTTTCCAACATTTGAATGAGCGCATCGCCGAGATTGGCTCCCAAGTTGAGGCCCGTCGTACTTTGTTGGCCCAAGCCGGAGTGTTGGTGCGTGGCCGCAATACGCTTAGCATTGCTCCTGAAGCAAGTGCGCTTGAGCCTGCACCTACGCTCAATCAAAATGAACAAGTATCGAATAACGAAGGCCATTCTTCGCAAGTAATATCGACTAACCCAAACGAGACCCAAGGCAGCGCATTGGACACTGTCAACGAGTCTTCCGTGGTTGTTCGCCGCAGTCAAACGGCCCTTTCGCGAAAAAAAGCCCCTTCGGAATTGGTTAAAGTATCAGCCGATTTGTTAGACAACTTGGTGAACTTGGCAGGTGAAACGGCGATTGGTCGTGGCCGAGTTGAACAAAACGTCACTGATTTTTCCTACACCTTAGGTGAAATGGATCAAACCATCGATCGTTTACGCGACCAACTGCGTCGTTTGGATATCGAAACGGAAGCCCAAGTACTGTTCCGTCAGGAACGTCATGGTCCTGCCTATGATGATTTTGATCCATTAGAAATGGATCGTTATTCCGCAATTCAGCAGCTATCACGATCGCTGATGGAGTCGGCGTCAGATTTGCTCGATTTAAAAACTACCCTAAGTGTCAAAGCGCGCGATACCGAGACTTTATTACTGCAACAAAGTCGCATTAACACCGAGTTGCAAGAAGGCTTGATGAAAACGCGCATGGTACCGTTCCAGCGTTTGGTTCCTCGCTTACGACGCATTGTCCGTCAAGTCAGTATCGAGTTAGATAAACAAGTTGAATTACAGGTACTGAACGGCGACGGTGAAATGGATCGGACCATTCTAGAGCGCATGATCTCACCGCTTGAGCACATGATGCGCAACGCGGTTGACCACGGTATCGAAGCCCCAGCTTTACGCCGCGAGTTAGGTAAGCCTGAAATAGGTAATATCACTTTGGATGTCACCCGTGACGGCGGTGAAGTGGTGTTATTGATGCGTGATGATGGTGCTGGCATTGATTTGGATGTTGTTCTTGAGAAAGCTCGTAGTCGGGGTATGGTGGCAAATGATTTACACCCACACGACAACGAGATCCTCCAATTCATATTGCAGCCTGGTTTTTCCACGGCGGATGTTGTTACTCAAATTTCGGGACGCGGCGTCGGTATGGACGTTGTTGCTAGTGAAATTAAACAGATGGGCGGTACATTAGATATTCGCTCTAAAGTCGGAGAAGGGACTGAGTTTGAGGCCAGACTGCCTTTCACTGTCGCAGTTAACCGTGCTTTGATGGTGAAACTGAACGATGATTTATACGCCATCCCGCTGAATAACATCCAAGGTATCGTTCGTGTGCCGGTGAATGAACTTCAACAAATTTATGCACGACCCGAAGACGAGCGAGTTTATCAATATAACGGTGTAGATTATCGCTTGGGGTATTTGGGTGCATTGCTGGATGATCGAGCACAACCCAAAGTGACTCAGCAGCAAATGCCATTACCAATACTACTGGTGCGTGGCCCCATTCCTTATGCGATGCATGTCGATTCTCTATTCGGTTCTCGTGAAATTGTGGTGAAAAATTTAGGGCCGCATTTTGCTGTTGTCAGAGGCGTATCTGGCGGCACTATTTTAGGCGACGGTAGCGTGGTTGTTATTCTTGATTTACCAGCCTTGGTTCGAACTATTTCATCGATTGAATACCAGCGCGCACGTGCACTTGAGTCTCAACAATATGCACAAAGCCATGCAAACGTAACGAAAGCAGTGACAGTGATGGTGGTGGATGATTCCGTGACCGTGCGTAAAGTCACCAGCCGTATTTTAGAACGACAAGGCATGGAGGTGATCACGGCCAAAGACGGTATGGATGCAATGGAGTTATTACAAGGCAACCTACCCGATCTCATCCTATTGGACATCGAAATGCCGCGCATGGACGGTTTTGAAATGGCACAGTTAGTGCGCCATGATGAACGCTTAAAAGCCATTCCAATTATCATGATTACTTCACGAACTGGAGAAAAGCATCGCGAAAGAGCTTTCTCTATAGGAGTTAATGATTATATGGGTAAGCCCTTCCAAGAAGATGCCTTGCTTGCCAATATTAAACGGTATGTGACTGCGGTCACCCAGTGATATGACGGCCCCACGTTTTGCATTAATCACGGATGACAGCAAGCAGAGTGAGACGTTAGGGCAAGCGTTAGCCGAAATAGGTTACTCAGGACTGGATACTTGGTTAACGTCGAAAAATACGCTGCCAACGACTAGCGATTACCTGCAGGTAACGCTGTGGTTGGTCAGTGTCAGTGATGACGACAGTGCGCTGCCCTTTATCGATCAGTTAATTAATGATGAGCAACCATTCTTAATGGGCATGGGATTCGCACCACGCAAGCATGATCCTAAGTATCCTGCGTGGCGTGCTCGATTTGAACTAAAATTGAATGCGTGTCTTGCTGATATCGACATTCAATCTGAATCCCAAGCCCAGCCTAAGCCTGATTTTATTTCAAAAGTATCACCTGAAAAATCCACTGCTTCATCAAACTTGCCATTTATTTGGGTTCTTGGAGCGTCCTTGGGTGGTCCGAATGCAGTACGAGAATTTATCCAAACACTGCCGCCTAATCTTCCAATCGCCTTTATCTATGCTCAGCACATTGCCCCAGAGTTTGAAAATTCTTTGGCTAAAACTGTAGGTAGAAATAGTGCATATAATTTTAAATGCTTTAGTAATGGCATGCAGATTAGTGCTGGAGATGTGTTAGTTGTCCCTATTAAAGAAATATTTGGTCTTGGAGAGCAGGATACAATTTGGGGAACCGGTGAGAGATGGCAATTACCTCATCAACCTTGCATAGATCAAGTTATTCAACGCGTTCATCGCCATGCACAGCAGCGCTTTGGATGTATTATTTTTAGTGGTATGGGTGATGATGGCAGTCAAGCTATCAAAGCACTGCCTTCGGATGTTCCTGTATGGACTCAACAAGCAGATAGTTGCGACTGTGACTCAATGCCGATATCTGCTAATGCAACCGAAAAAGTATCGTTTATGGGGTCGCCAGTACAATTGGCTATCAACTTAGTTGAAACGATCATTCAAAAACAAAAGGAATCAAGATATGCAAGCTGACTATTTTGAAAATCAAAGCGTTACTCAGCAAGAGCTACCAGATGAGCAAAGTCCCAGTATTGACTGTCTCATGGTCTCTATTCGCAGTGGCCATCTTATATTACCTAATGCCAGTGTTGCCGAAATCATCCCGTTTTCACATTTGCTCACCACCAACGCGCGCGCTGACTGGATATTAGGTCGCTTAGATTGGCGTGGTACCTTAGTGCCAGCAGTTTGTTATGAGTTGCTTAATGGCAGTGCCCCACCAACCCCAAATGCCGATGCTCGATTTATTGTTATTAATGGTATGAGCGGTAATGATCAATTGCCATTTTACGCAATTCTAGTACAAGGGATTCCGCGATTAGTGCATGTACAAGAAAGTGATATTCAACCGAATGAAGAGATGAATTTGGGGAATTTAGATAAGGTGATTGTACGTGTGAATGACGTCGACGCAGCGATTCCAGATTTAGAAAAATTAGAATCAGAAATGATTATTTATGTACGAAACTAACTTTTCTTGAAATTAAACTATTATTTATCAAATAATTTTCAAGTATTAGGTGATAATTATCACCTAATACTTGAAAATAAGTAGTTCTACTAAAGAACCTATTATCTTTATGAAAATTAAGTCATTAAATAAACATATTTTAAGCAGTTTATTTTTTTAATTAATTTTTCCTAAGAATATTTTCATAAGAAGTTTTATAAATTTTTCTTTGTGTTGGTGCTTGAAAATTTTCTGTTGCTGGACTGCGTTCAGTTATTAATATACTACTTGATACATTAAGCATAGTTAGAGCATAACTAAAAAAACCATCCAACTTGAAAGCACTATTGATATTTTTCCTAAGGGAAATTATTTGAGATGAATTTTGATCAGAAGACCAAACGATAAATGGAATTTCCAGCATATTTTTCGTTAAATTGTCTGGAGTGTGCCCCTTGATATTGTCATTTTGAAATACTTCTTCGCCATGATCCGAAAAGTAAGTGATTGTTCGCGTACTTTCTACTGCATCATTTTTCAGTAAATTAATGACTTCACTGACAAAATAGTCTGAATAAAGAATCGAATTATCATAGGCATTGATAGCGTCGACTTCTCTTTCTTCCAGTTCAACTTGATAACCAGTTACTTGATTATCTTGAA
>JARGOI010000011.1:0-2305 GCA_029212275.1 Thalassolituus sp. | reverse complement strand
TCGACTTCTCTTTCTTCCAGTTCAACTTGATAACCAGTTACTTGATTATCTTGAAATAGATCAAAAGTTTCGGGATATCGATTTTCATAATTTGCGTGGCTCCCCATCATGTGGATGAATATGGCTTTATGTGGTGCAGGGTCCTCAATGGCGTCTTTTATGGCCGGTAGCATATACTCATCAAAACGCCTTACTTCAACACCGTTAAAATCATTACTGATATAATGAGCCATGTCTGCTTGATGAGAAATAGAAGCTATTGTGGCTCTTTGTGGCTGTTGGTTTGAAATCCAATAAGTCTTGTATCCTGCCATGTTAGCAATATCAATGATACTGGGTGCTTCTCGGTAATCGTCACCATCTGTTCCGATCGCTGCTGTAAGTGCTACACGCAGTGATGCTTGAGTTTGCACGTGGCTGCTGATCACATTATCCAGTACAACCAATTCATTCTTTAAAGACGTTAGATTTGGCGTTGTATTGCGTGCATAACCATAAATTCCCATATGATTTTTAGTAGCTGACTCACCAATGATAAAAATATGAGTTTGTGCTACTTGTTGATTTATATTGGTGGCCGTTGTGTCAGTCGAACGAAGCATTTCTCTACGCAATTCAACTTCTTTATCTAAAGAGATACTACCTAAATAATGCGAAGGAAGTGTCCCTAAAATACCGGGTATCGTATCGTGAAATTTTCCCATCACTGTGGTGCGATAGACAACAACTATGATCATTATGCAGCCTAACACATAGATGGCTCGACGAGTCTTAATGCCAGTCGGTGGTTTGCAAAAATAAATAGCGCAGCAATACAGCGTTAAAAAAATAAATAATAGGGTGTTTAACTGCCATGTAGAATAAGTACGAATATACTCGATGACTTCATATTGATCAGTAAATGCAACCGCTTCCATGGTTGCTGTGGTAAATACGCCACCAAATGAGTAAGCGTAACCAATATCACAAATCCCCCCTAGGAAAAAGGGCAGTAAAACTAACGCTGTAAACCATCGTCGATTGCCAATCGTAATCAGTAATGCGGTTAAAAATGACCAGCCAATACGTGAGTTATATTCACCTTCACGAACAAAATCTGAAAAGACAATTTCATTTATAAGTGGGTAAGTTAATACTAAAAGCGACCAAAGTATTGGGTTAGTTAATACGAGATTATGATTTTTCTTTTCAAAATACATTGTGAAGACTCAGGTTACTCTATATAAAATCTTTAGACATTAAGGCTAAAAATGAGATTTTTTATAATACCATGCACCGCAAAGTAGTTAAACTGAGATTTATGACGTTTGTTTTCTTGCGCTAGTCATTATTGTGAATGATATATTATGATGTTTGCTATTTTTTATATTTATTGTCAAGGGACGAATTATGTTAAACAATTTAATATATATCTTGTTGCTTATTATATCTATGATTTCGATTATAGATTTAGATGTGGATGATATTTAATGTCAAAAAAATATGTATATCAATAAGCTCAGTATTGAATATATTAGCAAAATTCTCTTGATGTAATTGTGATGTGTTGATGTATAATACTAAAAATTCACAATGTTCCCAGTTAGAAGTTAAGCTGCTAGATGATGTAAAGAAGTTGATAAAGGATTTCATACTTTATTGATGTGTGGTGAGAATTTGAACTCTGGTATGTTGTTACTTTTATAAAACATAACAGTAAAAAAATTTATAATATTTTGTAATCATACGTTGATAATTGACCATTAATAGGACTTGTCAACGAACTTATATATTGGAGAAATACGATGAAAGTGGTTGCATTCCTTCCTGCAAAAGGAACTAGCTCTAGAATTCCTAATAAAAATACGCAGCTTCTCGATGGCAAGCCGCTGTTTTTGCATGCACTGGAAAAGCTTCTTGCATGTGATTTTATTGATGAGGTCTATCTTGATACTGAAAGTGATGAACTCGCAGAAATAGCGATTGAGACTGATTGTATAAGATTAAAACGCTCACCAGATCTTGCCTCAAACAAAACAGATGGTAATAGACTTTTTTATAATGAAGTTCGAAATGTTGAGGCAGATATTTACATTCAAATGTTATGCACAAGTCCTTTTATTGATACAGAGACGATACGTAACGGAATTGAAAAAGTAGCCTCTGGAGAGTTTGATTCTGCGGTTCTGGTTCGTAAAGATAAACAATATCAATGGGACGAAAATGGACCTATATATGATATTGAAAATATCCCAAACAGTGTTGATCTAGCTGACACAATTATAGAAACAATGGGGCTTTATATCGTAAGCAAAGAAATTGCTCA
>JARGOI010000370.1 GCA_029212275.1 Thalassolituus sp. | reverse complement strand
AATATCTTTCATGTTTTGGCTGTTATCAAATTCGCCGGCGTTAGGGCCGACCTCAGAAGCACGAGTGACGTAGGCGGTGTACATTTCTTCGCGCAAGGTGCGATTGCTGCAGTAACTCATGATTGGCATGTAAGATGGGAAGTCGAGGGTAATTAACCAACCTTCGAGATCTTTTTGTTTGGCTTGCTGGGCTAACAAACCTAAAGCCGATTCTGGCACGCCGTCGAGATCGGCAATGTCGCTGATGTGCTTGGTCCAAGCTTGCGTTGCATCCAGCACGTTCTCGCTGAACTTACTGGTCAATTTAGACAGCTGCTGCTTAATTTCACCGTAGCGTGCTTTTTTATCATCTGGTAGATCAATGCCCGACAGACGAAAATCACGCAATGCATGTTCAATCGCCGTTTGTTGCGCTTGGCTAAGCGTGGAAAATTCAGCGCTGTTTTTGACCGCTTCATACGCTTTGAACAAATCGGCGTTTTGGCCAATTTCCGTGCTGTATTGGTTTAGCAATGGCAAACACGCGTTATAGGCTTCGCGCAGCTCGTCACTGTTTGCCACTCCGTTTAGATGACCCACCGGTGAGAATGCTTGGCTGACTTCGTCATCCCAAAGATCAATGGGATCGTTGAGCGTACTCCACGTCGGTGTTTCGCCGGACTTGGCAAAGTCTGCCAAGAGCGCGTGAGTGCGTTCGCGGTTGCGGTTTAGCAGTGCTTCAATGGCTGGTACTACGTGCTCAGGTTTAATCGCAGAGAATGGTGGTAATAAATGTGTTTCTAGTAACGGATTAGCTTCTGACGGGTTAGACATAATGCAGAGTATCCCCAAAAAAGAAATGAATAAGACAATGGATGAATAAGATAAGACGATAGCACTAGTATTGGGGGCAAAATTGAGAAATTCAAGATGTTGGGCACGTTGACGGCGCGGTATGTTTTGTTGGTCTAGTTTAATAACAAGAAAGCCCCACTAAGTGATTGAGTGGGGCGCTAATGTTTTAAAATTTAAAAGTCTGGTAGTAATAAATCCTCAGGTCAGTGCGATCAAAGCGACCACTAGCATCTTCAAATTCTTGATCTTTGATCGAATATCTCACCCTAAAGCTCGAGGCGTCGGTAAATTTGTATCTTGCATCAACGTTTTGCTCGACGAATTCGTCAACGCGAGAGCCTTGCTTGCCATTAACATCGACATAACCCAGCTTAATACTGGATTTAGTGGTTGGATAAAAAGTGACTTGGGCGCCATAAGCATCGCTCGGCTGATAAGGGCCATAGCCTTGTTGCCAGTCGGTGTACATAGGACCAGCTTCTACGGCTTGGAAGTTACCATCACGAATTGAGTTATACGATAAAGCAAGATCTACATTACTGACGGTTGTACCTGTTTTAAGACCTAGCATATGTGAGGTATCGATTTCTTGATAAGCGGTGCCACCGTATTGTGCTTTTACGTAGGTTTTTTGTCCTATTTTTATTGGCACTCCGGCATCGGCATAACGATAGTTTTTACGCGAACCGCTGTCATCAAGCGTGTCGACAAATTGACCTCGTAAGGACACAATGCCTACCAAAGTTGTTGCATAAATATAGGCTAACCCATCCTCGCCCCACGATGCTTCAGGTGCTTCGAAACCACTCTCTCGAGAGGTAAACCCCGAATAGCTATTAATATAACCAAACTCAATCATGGTATTTTCGATGGTTTTATTGCGATAGATAACTGCTTCATAGGATGACGGTAACAGTCGAATATTGTGATCTTCGATCAGCGGTGTCGATAATCTCTGGCGGCCAACTTTTACTTGATGGGAGCCATTATCAAAATCAATATAGCCTTCCCCAATAAAAGCAATATCATCACCATCGGTTTGTAAGAACGCCGTTCCTCTCCCTTTGTCTCGATCTACGATGCCAAATAAACTGTGGCTGCCGTAGTAGGCTACCCCAACTTTGAAGTTGTTAAAGCTGCCTGTTTCGTATTTGACGATGCCGCCGCCGGTCAAAGCTTCGGCATTGTCTACAACGGGGTCGTCAAAGCCACGATTGAAATAGCCAATAGTCATATCAAATGAAGCGTCACCGTTTTTAAGTGCCTCCGTAAAACTGTAATTAGTATCTTCATCAGCAGCATTAGCAGCAACAGATGTCAGTACGAAAGTTGATAAGAGTAAACGCTTCATATGAGTTCCCTTCTTTTATGACTGGTTATGTTTCTTTTGAAGTGTTTGCGCTAATTCACGCTCGGTTTCTTCATCTATGTGCAATTGCTCTGTATCGCCAGACACTCCGGCATCTGGATCTTCATAAACGGATACATCCATTTTGCCTTCGCTTTTGGCAACGATCGTAGAAACAACCGCATCGCCCGATACGTTTACGGCCGTTCTAATCATATCCATCAAGCGATCGACACCTAAAATAAGACCAATACCTTCGATGGGTAAGCCGACCTGCGCAAACACCATGGAGAGCATGATTAAGCCCACGCCAGGAACGCCAGCGGTGCCGATAGAAGCGAGCACAGACATTAAAATGACGGTTAAATAACCGCCAATACCCAAGTCCACGCCATAGATATTGGCAATAAATACAGTTGCTACACCCTGCATGATCGCGGTGCCATCCATATTTATGGTTGCACCAAAGGGGACGGTAAAAGAGGCGATAGAATTATCGACACCCATGCGCTCTGTCACTGTTCTTAACGTTACTGGAATGGTCGCATTTGAACTGGCGGTACTGAAGGCAAATACTTGGGCGTTGCGAATTTTCTTCATGAAAGTGATTGGATTAAGACCGGAGAATATTTTCAGAACAATCATGAGTGTACCGAAAAGGTGGAGTAATAAGGCGCCCACTAGCACTAATACATAACCTGCCAGTTGCCCCAGTAACTCTAAACCTAACTCCGCCATCGCTTTCGCAATCAGAGCGAAGACCGCATAAGGTGCAACAGACATAACGATGGTAACCATTTTCATCATTACTTCATTAGCGACTTCAACACCTTCAATAAGACCGGAGGCTTTTCTACCCACCATTAATAAACTTACGCCGGCGAGAATCGAATAAAAGATCAGTGGCAGCATGTCGCCATTTGCCATCGCTTTCACTGGATTGGT
>JARGOI010000369.1 GCA_029212275.1 Thalassolituus sp. | reverse complement strand
CGATGCGTTGCGACTGTAACGTCTCGCTGCGCCCGAAAGGCCAAAAAGAATTTGGTACGCGTACCGAAATTAAAAACGTCAACAGTTTCCGTAACGTTGAGCGCGCAATTAATACCGAAATTCAACGCCAAATGGACGTACTTGAAGACGGTGGTAAAATCACCCAAGAGACGCGTTTGTACGACGCCGATAAAGATGAAACGCGTTCTATGCGTTCGAAAGAAGCAGAAAACGATTATCGCTATTTCCCCTGCCCAGATTTATTGCCTGTGATTATTGATCATGAATACGTCGAAGCCGTGCGCGCGTCGTTGCCAGAATTACCCGACGCGAAAAAAGCCCGCTTCCAAAGCGAACACGGCTTATCGTTAATGGACGCCGCCGTACTATCATCCGACCGGATGATGGCCGACTATTTTGAAGCCGCCGCGAAAATTTCTGGCGACTACAAAATTGCCGCCAACTGGGTGATGGGCGATGTATCTGCGGCGCTTAACAAAAACGAAATCGCCATCAGCGATATTCCAGTGAGCGCAGAACAACTCGGCGCACTGCTCAGCCGCATTAAAGACAACACCCTCTCCAATGGTGGCGCGAAAGAAGTATTCAATGCACTCTGGGAAGGCAAAGGCACAGACGTTGATGAACTGATCGACAGCCTAGGCCTCAAGCAAGTATCCGATACCGGTGCAATTGAAGAAATTGTGGCGCAAGTATTAGCCGACAATCCAAAACTGGTCGAAGGCTATTTAAATACGCCGGAAGATAAACGCGCCAAAGCCGTTGGCCCGTTTATTGGACTGGTGCGCAAAGCCGCGAAAGGGGTTAACCCGCAAGTGGTGATGGATGTGTTGAAACAGAAGTTGGATGAGTTGGGCTGATTTGAAAGTTTAAAGAAGGGGATAATACCCCTGTCTTTAAATACTATTTCTATAAGCGTGATTACTTGAGAAATTACAAATCTAGATGAAAGAAGATATATTAGAACAAATTGTCGAAGATTTTTATGCATCGCAAAAAGGATGGTTCGTTAAACACAATGTCAAATATCGTCCATCAATAGATGATCCAGATTACATATCTAACAAAGACTCAGTTCACTCAGATATTGATATAATCGCTTATAACCCAACAGCCGAAAAAAACAATAAGGTAGTTGTTGTTTCTTGCAAGTCTTGGCAATCAGGTTTCAATATAGGTAAAGATATTGAATATTTAGAAAGTACAGCGGAGTACAACAAACTTTCTACTGAATTCATTCCTCGCGAAAAATGGAAGACATTCAGAGAATTAGTATCACAGAAATGGTTACGATCTTTTTCAAAAAAAATAAAAGATGAAACCGGATCCACGCATTTCACGTACATAATTGCCGTAACCAAGATATCCGGAAAGTTACCCGAAGAGAATAAAGTAAGACTTGAGTCATCAGAAATAATAAAAAATCGATTTAAAAAATACGGATTCGACGTAAAAATAAGAATACTAACACTTGAGGAGATGCTGAAAGATATCAACAAAAGGTTAGAAGAAAAACAAACTCCAGCACTTGAATCTACTAACCTTGGTCGCTTACTTCAACTAATGAAAGCAGCAAACCTTAAGTTATAAATTCAAATCAACTTACTAAAAATAAAATCAAACATTTGATTTGAGTGATCGCATAGATAAATCGACTACGACAACATCAATGTCTATTACATTAGGGAATTGACTAGATATGCTAGTCCAATAACTAACAAGAGCGAGTTGCAAACCGGCAACATCTACTAACTTTCCATTTATCCTCCAGTTCTTTTTCTCAGTATTAGCTCCCGTCCAAATCAATAAAAATATACCACATCCGGCAGTTTCTTCTCGTAAGTAATCACCGGCTAACTGGTTACGTAGACGTTCACAAAGGTCAGGTCCAGACCAACTTTTATCCAATAACTTAAGTTCGATAGGTACCGGTGAATTTATATGAGGATGCTGCAACCAAATGTCAGGCCTCTGACTATTTGCTAATTCATTTTCTTGTGCACAAGTGTAGAGCCCTTCTGCGCGTGTATTAATCCAAAGATTCAAGGGGTCAGAGTCGTTGATTTTCTATACCCTTTCGATTTTCGATCACCACCATGCCCTGCTGTTTTACCAGCAACTCCCACTCGACGTTCAAATTGCTCAATAAACTTCTCATTACCTAATACACAAGATTTATTGGTTGCTAGACGAATAGCTTCAACATCCATGTCTGGAATCTGTGATTGAAACAAGTCTCGATACGCATTTTCTCGCAACGCTAATGTTTTACCAAAGGTGAGAGAGCTCTCGCGAGCAATCAGGCAAGCATAGTCGTGGTCCTCTAGCCATCGTTTTTCATTGAGGTTCAAGGGGTCAGAGGTTCACAAATCAACGACTCTGACCCCTTGAATCTTGCTATTAAACCGCAAAGCGGACCGTAGCAAGTTTCAGCCAGTTGACAAGCTTGGCATGTAACCCTATATTTATGTACAGTTTTACGTACAGGAAGATCACTATGGACGCCATAAGTTACACAGCAGCCCGAGCAAATCTTGCCAAAACCATGGAAAAAGTTTGTAACGATCACTCTCCTGTGATTATTACAAGAAAAAGCGAGACCCCCGTAGTTATGGTTTCCCTTGAGGACTACCAAGCCATGGAGGAGACCGCCTACCTTCTACGCTCTCCTGCAAACGCTAGACATCTGCTTGAATCCATTGCAGAACTCGAAGCTGGCAAAGGTACCCAGAGAGACTTAGTCGAATGAAATTAACATTCTCCTCCAAGGCTTGGGAAGAGTACTTATATTGGCAAAAAACAGACAAAGCGATGGTGAAACGGATAAATGCTTTAATCAAAGATGCCTCTCGCGATCCTTTTGGGGGTATAGGAAAACCCGAACCACTAAAGCATGGACTTTCTGGTTATTGGTCTCGTCGTATTAATGATGAGCACCGTTTCGTATATAAAGTTTCCGATGATGGTCTTTTAATCGCTCAATTACGCTATCACTATGAGTACTAATACACTAATTCTTATTAGGGGAATTCAAGGGGTCAGAGGTTCACAAATCAACGACTCTGACCCCTTGAATCCGACGTCGAGCCATCGTTTCTTCCTTGAAACAAGTGATGCCCGTATC
>JARGOI010000368.1 GCA_029212275.1 Thalassolituus sp. | reverse complement strand
GTCAGCGCGAATATCCGGCCTTTATTCAGGCCGCCAAAGCCGAACTGCAGCAAGATTATCGCCTGCAAGATTTACAGTCAGAAGGGTTACGTATTTTCACTACGCTCGATCCTTGGGTGCAGGATGCCGTGGAACAGGCCGCCGAAGCACACTTGGCGACGCTGGAGAAGAGACAACCCAAGCAAAAAGGTAAGCTCGAAACCGCAGTGGTGGTCACCAGCGTCGATGGCGGAGAAATTCGCGCCTTATTGGGCGGCAGAGATCCTGACTTCTTTGGTTTTAATCGAGCCGTGAATGCCCATCGGTCCATCGGCTCAGTAGCCAAACCTGCGGTCTTTTTAACAGCGCTGAAAAGTGGCAATTATCATTGGGGCACCCGCATTGATGATGCTCCGGTGAGTGTTAAAGGACAAGACGGATCAATGTGGCAGCCGAAAAATTATGACTTCGAAAATCACGGAATGGTGCCGATGCTGGATGCGCTTACCCATTCCTATAATCAGTCGACTGCACGTTTAGGAATGACCTTAGGTTTGGATAAAGTGACTGCTGAATTTAGACGTTTAGGTGTCAGCCAGCCGTTGCCTCAGTATCCCTCCATGCTGTTGGGATCGACGGAAATGGCGCCGGTGGATGTGGCGCGAATGTTTCAGACGATTGCTTCGGAAGGATTTTCGACGCCATTACGTACCATCGACGCAGTGACCATGAATGACGGCACAACCTTGTCGTCGTATGCGATTCGCGGCAAACAAGAATATGATCCAGTTACGATTCAATGGCTGACTTATGGTATGGAGCAAGTAGTTGAACAAGGTACCGGCAAAGCATTAAAAGAAACTTTGCCGTTGCCAATCGCAGGTAAAACCGGCACCAGTGATCAGCAGCGTGATGCTTGGTTTGTCGGATTCGATCAACGTTATTTGGGGGTTGTCTGGGTAGGAAGAGATGATAATCAATCCATGCCTTTTGGAGGCAGCAGCGCCGCCTTACCCATTTGGAAAAAAACTTTCGAAAAAGTGGGCGTGGTGCCCTTATTATCACCTTCTTCTCTGACGTCTTTGTCGGTTAATGAAGAAGGTGAGGTGAATGGTCCAAAATGCTCTGGTCAGTTATATGCTTTTCCCGTTAGTTGGCTGGACAAGCCGATGGAGAACTGTGATTCTACCCGAGCAAAAATTGGTAAGGAGATCAAATCATGGTTCGACTGGCTATTATAATCAGTATGAGTTTAACGCTGTTGGCGTGTGCCACCGTCAATAATAACGGCACTGATGGTGTTAACGGCACGAGTAATAAAGCCACAGATTATAGTCAGTTTCCTCTGGGTACCGATCATCCTGCGGTAATCAGTTTATTCCAACAAGCGGATAAGGCGGGTGAAGAAGGGAATTGGAACGCCGCGATTACTTATTTAGATCAAGCGAGACGGGTTGAACCGCGCAATCCTTATGTGTTTTATCGCCAAGCATGGGCAAGTGCACAAGCAGGGGATAAACAAAGAGCCAGTCAACTGCTTGAGCGTGCCCGAGTATATACCAACAAAGACGATGAATTATTAAACTATCGCATATACAAACTGGAATCAGAACTGGCGCTCTAATTTTCTGTCTTGAAGTTCGACAACAATTCCATCATGCGGCTCGACATATTCTCAATGCTTTGAGATTTAGCCAAGGTATCATTGGTGTGTTTTAGTGTTAATTCGCCTATATCGCGAATCGACGCAACGTTGTTGTCCATTTCACTCATCGCAAGATTTTGTTCGCTGATTGCTTGGGCTATTTGCTGATTCATGCCATGCATCGATTCAACCGATGTTTTAATTGTGTTCAATTGTTCGTCAATGCGAGTAACTTGATTCACGCTCTCGGTGACGCCAGATAAAGATGTTTCCATCGCCGTCACTGCTTCGTTGGATCCTTTTTGTAGGCGTTCAATCATACGCTGAATTTCTTCAGTACTTTCGTGAGTTTTTGATGCCAAAGTTCGAACCTCATCCGCCACTACTGCAAATCCTCGACCTTGCTCGCCTGCGCGAGCAGCTTCGATTGCTGCATTCAGTGCAAGTAAGTTAGTTTGCTCGGCAATACTTTGAATTACAGACAGTACCGAACCAATATTTTTACTTTCCAGATCGAGGTTCTCGATGACAGTATTGGCTCTTTTGATATTAATATTTAAATTTTCGATTCCGGCACGTGCACAGCGAATATCTTCATTACTTTCGGTGGTAACGCAGTCGGCTGCTAGTGCAGCGCTGGCTGCTTCTTCTGAATACTGTTTGATTTCTTGCATTGTACTGGTCATATGGGTGGTGGCAGTCGCAATTAAATCAGTTTCATGACTTTGCTTGCGAGCGCCTTGTTCGACCGTTCTAGCAGATTGATTAAAGTCTTTACCCATCTTGTCGATATCGGCAGATAGCTCTCGAGCTTGTTTTACCAATTCGCTAACGGATGTGAAGAAAGAGTTAAAAGTGTGGCCGAATTTACTGCTAGGGTTTTTCACCTGGTAGGATAAGTCAATTTCCCCCTCTTTTTGCAGATGCTCACCAATACCAGCTAAATCAATACTTTGTTGAAATTCAATCCAGCTCTTACTCGATAAATACATAAGAACTCCAGCCTCGGCGACAACAAAAGCGGCATGTAAAATGACTACATCAAGGCCTGTTTTGTACTCGAAAACATATACGTTGCCGCCAGATTCTTGCAAAAAATTAAATAGTATATGATGGATCGCAATGGTTGCTGCAGCGACAAGTATGGTGAATTGATCGCGATAATAGAGAAGAGAAGCTAGAAGAGCGAAAATGACAAAATGCATCTCAATCAAACCTTGGGTTTGATGTATTTGCAGCCCAGCGAAAATCATTAATGAGGCTGCGAAGGCAATACGCGAGATACGTTTTCCCACCATGATTTTGCTGACAAAGTAAGGCACAAGCACTGCAGGCAAGCCAACAAAAATTGCTTCAAACCATGTATCGTGTAAGTTAGCCAGTATCAGTGACAGCGCGAAAAGGCCGATAACGAGCTTCAAGAAAAAAGCATCTGCTTCTTTGTAAAAATCGATCACTGATTGTGCTTGTATCATAGTCATTCCCGCATCATTTTATCTAGTCGATTAAATGAGTTTAGGATAA
>JARGOI010000367.1:1950-3152 GCA_029212275.1 Thalassolituus sp. | reverse complement strand
ATGTTGGTCTCTTTCGTACCCATTTTTTACTGATGCATTGTTTGTATCTTTTACAACAACGTTGGGCTGACGAGCAGCAAGGGTACTTGTCGATATCTGCACTTAAAATTCAGCGTTTGGCTTGGCAGGATAACCAAGAGAATACTCTTGATCGGCACGATCCTCTGGCGGCCTATTATCTTGATCTCACGCATCTAGACAACACCGGCTCAGAAGACGTGCAAGCGTTGCTGGATGACTTCTGGCAGCGCATGTTGTTGCCAATCAATAAGAATGAAGATTTAGCCGCTTTGGGCCTCGAAAATGACGCAGCACCCGATGAGATTCGCAGTCAATATCGACGCTTGGCGATGCAAAATCACCCCGACCGCGGCGGCGATGCAGTTATCTTTGGTAAAATAACATCCGCGTACCAGCGCCTAAGACAAACTTGGTAGGTTTTTAGAATAGAGTTTACAGCACGTCCGCACTCAACAAATTAATGCGTTTATCCCGTTGACGCCAATCGGGTAAACACTCGCTCATCAATGCTCTAAAACCAGCACCATGATCAAAGTGTCGCAAATGACACAGCTCGTGCACGACGACTAACTCGATAAGGTCTTCTGACAGGCTCAGTAACGACATATTAAGGTTGATGTAGCCGCGCTTGGATAAACTGCCCCAACGCGTGCGCATGCGCTTCACGCGCAACGTTGGTCGCGCCACACCATAAACTTCAAAACGTGGCCACCACTGGTCGATTAAGCGCTCAAAACGATCACGTGAATGCCCACGCCACCAACGCTCTAAGGCTCGATCACGTTGCTCATCATCCCAGTTTTCCGGCACCCAGATATGCGTATCGGTCACTAAAAACTCATTCAATGCGCTGGCCACAAAGGGCACTTCACGACCCAAAAGCAATACAGCCTTGCTGGAACGTGCTTGGCGATCTTTGCTGGCACTGAGTCTTTCTGTAATCCATTGTTGATGCGCGGTGACAAAACTTTGAATATCGCGCTCGCGACATTGCAAAGGCAAACGCAGTTCCAGTTCACCATCAGGCGTAACTTGCAGGCGCATTGAGCGTCGGTCTGACAATAAAAGGGCTGCTTTTATCGATTCTCCGGCCACATCGACCCATATTTCCTGTCGGTAGGATTTCCGCTGCTTCATAAGCCTGTTAGGATTGCTCAAATTTTGGAGTAATGTATGACTGA
>JARGOI010000367.1:0-1850 GCA_029212275.1 Thalassolituus sp. | reverse complement strand
GCTGATTCTGTGGCCGTACCCAAACCTCGACACGACGATTCTTTAACCGCCCTTCTTGGTCAGCCACCGCCGCTATCGGCAAGGCAGATCCAAAGCCTTCGACCACTTCAGCATAAATATTCTCTTGTTTGAGTTGGCGACTGACAGCCATGGCGCGATGACGTGACAGCAACATTTCTCTTTCTTCATTAATCGATGCATCACCAAAGCCCATCAAGATGATTTCTTCATTTGGATGAGCGGCTAAATAGTCAACGATACGCTGAATATCTCGCTGCGCTTTGTTATCCAAACGGGCGCTGCCCTTGTTAAATCGAAAATTGGCACTGAGTCGACTGGCGTTGTGCGTTATTGCGCGAATTTCGCTGGGAAGATTTACGTAGCTATCTGGCTTAACCGCTTCGATTTTTTGCGACACAAAGCCAACCTCTGCGACCCGCGGCTGACCTTGATCCAGTGCATAGGATAAAAAATCACGCACAAACGCATTTTTTGAAGTTTCTTTGGTGTACAAATACAAACGTCTGGATAACGCATAATCTTCCGTCGCTACGGTTAAAGGATTTGGCATCAGTGCAGGCACATCCCCCGATGCGATTGCGATGGCTTTTGCTTGCCTTACGGATGATAAGCCGACAAACCCAATCCCTGAGAAATCAGCAGCAACGGTATCAGACAACAGATCATTAGATTCGAAACGGCGGGCGCTGGCGGTCAGTGTTTGTTGCTCTAAGACCATAGAACTAAAACTGTCCCATGTTCCTGAGTTGTTATCACGGGCATACACGGCAATATCACCAGACACGCCACCTAACTGAGACCAATTGGTGATTTCACCACTGAATATTTGCCGTAACTGGGTCAAACTTAATGATCGGATCGGATTATTGGGATGAACGATGATCGACAGACCATCAATACCAATAATATGTTCACTGGTTACGCTTGCCATGTCATAGCGATCCAAAAGATTTTTCTCTTGCTCCTTAATCTTGCGCGATGCTGCAGCAATGTCAGCGTCATTACTCACCAATGCTTTAAAACCAGTACTGGATCCATGCGCGGCAATGTCGACATACACTTGTTGTCCAGAGGGCATGCAAGTAGCGTTGATACGCTGTTCATTTGCGACATCGGAAGCAATGCGCTGAATAGACTCACACTGATGACTCTCTAGCCACGACTCAACCAAACGCGGGGCTAATTCCGCACCAACAGTGTTAGACCCCTGAATTTTAAACAGTAACAAACCTGAGTCTGACGACTTAATTGTGGTTTGCGTCACGTCAGAGAAGGGATTTTGTGTTACGTCAGAGGAAGAGTTTTGTGTTATGTCAGAGAAAGGAGATTCCGCCCAAATTGAGCTACTCGAGAACAATAAGAACAGGCATAAAATACGATAAAGCATGGTCATACCACAGCAAAAGATAAGATACTGCAGCGTAACAATGCTTTATGACAGCTATATGAAAAAGAACAAAAACTATTTTAATTTCAATTGGTTATAAAATCCAACTGAGTATTTTGATACTTTTCACGAATCATCACCTTACGCAAATTTCGCAAAGTATTAAGAGGCGTATCAACAATCAAACTGTTGATTAACCAGCTGGGCAAGCCACCGCCGGGATCGGCATGCGCTTCGTAAGTCACACGCAGCACGTCATTCTCAATGGGCGTAAGTTGCCATATAGCATCCAACTTTTTCATACGCACAAAATCGCGGTCTTTCGGAAAAATATCCTCTGCTTTATCAATTTTAATACTAACCACTTTCGTGGCTGGATCTTGAGTAACCACACTGTGAGTGACGACATCACGATTTTTTACTGGCCACGGCATGTCGGAGA
>JARGOI010000366.1 GCA_029212275.1 Thalassolituus sp. | reverse complement strand
GTGGTTTGTGCCGAAAAATCAATGGTCATATCCGCGTCTTTTAATTGCGCAGGCCCAAAAGGTGCGCGCCGAGTAATGCTTGCCATCTTGGTTGAACAAAAACTGAATAACCAATCGCCATTGCTTAATAAGCAGTTAAACACGCCTTGCTGAGCGTATTCATTCGCTAACTCGACCAGACAGCTTGCCAGTTGTTGCGGCATGGCATCGCGCGGCAAGGATTGGCGCACGCGATTCATTAAATCGCAAAAAATATCCTCACTGTCGGTATCCCCAATCGGCTCATACATACCAACGTGGCGAACAAAGTTATGCAATTGCCCATTGTGCGCAAATACCCAATGTCGGCCCCATAACTCTCTACTAAAGGGATGTGTATTCGCTAGGCAAATAGCGCCGACATTGGCCTGACGAATATGACAGATCGCCGTTTTACTTTTGATAGGATGGCGTTGCACTAGCTCGGCAATCTTGGATGAAAAACTGGGGTCCGGATCATGAAAGGAACGAATACCCTTGCCTTCAAAGAAAGTGACGCCCCAGCCATCTTTATGCGGGCCAGTCGAACCGCCGCGCTGGCTTAGGCCGGTGAAGCTAAAGCACAGATCGGTAGGAGTCTTGGCGCTCATGCCTAGGAGTTCGTTCATGAAATTTACTTTCACTCAATGTAAGTCGAATAAAAAAGGCTCATAACCCTGAAAATCACTTAATTTTTTAAGTGCATCAGATTTATGAGCCTCGTACAAAACAGATCGTCTTGCCTGTTTATTAAGACAGCATTATTTAACCGGTTCTACTTAATCGGTTTTACTTAACCTGCGTCAGCCACTCTGCATTAAATGGATCTTTGCCAGTCACCGTATCGAAGTACATATTTTGTAACTTCTCGGTCACTGGGCCACGGCTGCCTGCGCCGATGACACGACCATCTAATGATTTGATCGGCAATACTTCGGCGGCGGTACCGGTAAAGAAAGCTTCATCGGCGATATAGACTTCATCGCGGGTGATGCGTTTTTCACGGACTTCAATACCCATTGAGCGCGCCATTTCCATAATAGTACGACGAGTAATACCGTCTAAGCAGGAGGTCAGCTCTGGTGTGTACATCACGCCTTTGCTCATCATAAAGAAGTTTTCGCCAGAGCCTTCAGCAACATAACCTTCGTTATCTAGCAATAACGCTTCTTCACAGCCACTGTCGAGTGCTTCGCGCAGGGCTAACATGGAGTTCATGTAGTTACCATTAGCCTTTGCTTTGCACATGGTGATGTTGACATGGTGACGCGTGTAGCTCGAGGTACGGATTTTAATACCTTGAGTTTTCGCTTCTTCGCCCATGTAAGCAGGCCATTCCCAAGCCGCAACCATGACGTGCACTTTTAGGTTTTCGGCGCGCAAGCCCATGCCCTCAGAACCGTAAAACGCCATTGGGCGGATGTAGGCGCTTTTCAGATTGTTTTCACCCACCGCAGCACGGTGCGCTTGGTTGATTTCTTCTTTGCTGTACGGCAGTTTCATATTCAGAATATGGGCCGAATTAAATAGGCGCTGAGTATGATCTTGCAGACGGAAGATTGCTGCACCTTGAGCGGTTTCGTAGGCACGCACGCCTTCAAATACACCCATGCCGTAATGCAGGGTGTGTGTCAGGACATGGACTTTGGCTTCGCGCCAATCAACCATTTCTCCATCTAACCAAATCAGACCGTCGCGATCTGCCATGGAAGTTAACATAATGACCTCGTTCAAAAATCGATATTAATATTCTAACCACAAATTCCACATTCGGGTCACGTCGTTGCGATACTGTTCAAATCCAAGCTGCGACTGGGTGTCGCTGTCGAGCAGCAGGGATTGTTTCTGTAATGCGCGCCGGTGAGTTTCGGCTCGGTAGGCCAGGTAGATTTCCTGTAGGGTCTGACAATCTTTTGGATCCATCAAACCGGCGTCGGCAAAGGCATCCAACAAGCGCATATTGTCTGTTACTGCTAACAGCTGCGGGTGTTGCTGGGACCATGCGAGTACGCCATATTGAACCAGAAACTCGATGTCGACAATGCCTCCAGCGTCTTGCTTGAGATGAAATTGTAGACCACTCGAATCTTTAGAACCGAGATTATCTCTCATTTTTTGGCGCATGGCTCGCACTTCTTGTTGAAGTTCTGGGGTTTCTTTGGGGCAACTCAAAATAGTGGCGCGAGTGCGGGAAAAATCGTCGCCTAGGTCGGCGTTACCGCAAATCACGCGAGCTCGCACAAGCGCTTGGTGTTCCCAGGTCCAAGCATGATGCTGTTGATATTCGTGGAAGGCTTTCAGTGACGCCACTATCATGCCTGAGCTTCCCGAGGGACGGAGGCGTAAGTCCACTTCATACAAATCGCCAGAGCGGGTTTGCGCAGTCATGATATGCACCATGCGTTGTCCCATGCGGGTGTAAAACACGCCGTTTTCGATGGCGCGCTCACCCGTCGTGCTTTTGTTGGCGCAGCCGTTATGGATGAACACCAAATCCAAATCGGAGCTGTAACTGAGTTCCAGTCCACCCATTTTGCCGTAGCCGACAATTATAAATTCAGGTTCTGGTACCATTTCCCCCTGCTGGTCGGTCGGGAAACCGTATTTGTCAGTCATCTGTTGCCAAGACAAATTCATGACTTTGAGAAGGGTCACTTCCGCTAACCAAGTGAGATAATCGCTGACTTGCATTAAGGTCAGTGCTTGCATCACTTCACAGGCAGCCGCGCGTAATTTGTGCGCGCGGACAAACTGACGCAGCTGCTCCATTTGTTGCTCGAGATCGTCACGTTCAATCCTGAGCAAACGTAAATGCAGTTCCTCGCGCAATTCTGCCGCCGTCGGCAGGCGGTATAAATTACGCACGTTTAATAATTCATCGAGCAACAGCGGGGTGTCGGTAATGTATTGTGCCACCCAGCTAGAGGCGCTGCATAAACGCACTAACTGCTCCAGCGCTTGCGGATTTTCTTTCAGCAGAACCAAATACGCGGTGCGTCTTAGCACGGCTTCTAATAGGGGAATCAATCGTTCTAAGGCGATGGCTGGCGCTTTTTGCTGCCAGACCTGACTTAGTAGCAAGGGCATCAGTTCTTCTAGGCGATCGTGACCAATCGCTTGCATGCTGCGCACGG